>CAYZEH010000055.1:0-14129 GCA_964477135.1 uncultured Pirellulales bacterium
GCCCGTAGTTGAATATGCTGCACCTGCTGTCGTAGAAGCAGTTGCCCCTGTGTTTGAGATTAGTTTTGCCGAACGTGTTTCTTCAGCTATTGAGGCCAAAGCTGAGTTTATAGTTTATGGCTGGCTTATAGGTGTGTTTGGTTTTTGTTTATGGCATCTGGGTGGATGGAGGCAATTGCAGAAACTTCGCAAGACGATGGTTAAGCCTGTTGGTGAAAAACTTGTTAGTAAGATGAATAAGCTGGCTGACGCTGTTGGTGTTAAAAGGGTGGTTTCGCTGATGGAGTCTGCGCTGGTGGCTGGGCCTGTGGTTGTTGGATGGTTAAAGCCTATGATATTGCTGCCGGCCAGTGCTTTGACAGGACTGAACCCTGAACAGCTTGAAGCTATCTTGGCGCATGAGCTGGCACATATCAGAAGGTGTGATTATCTGGTTAATATTATTCAGACAGCTGTCGAGATCGTTGGTTTTTATAACCCTGCTATCTGGTGGGTTTCAGCTAAGATAAGACAAGAGCGGGAGAATTGCTGTGATGATGTTGCGGTAGCTTTGACTGGCGATAAGGTTAATTATGTTCGGGCATTGACTACTATGGAAGAGGTGCGGTCTGGCTATAAACTTGCCGTTGCAGGCAGTGGGGGTAGTTTGTTTGACAGAGCAAAAAGACTGCTTACCAAGGACAGGGACATCTCAGGCGAGAAAAGTCTCCTGACCGCAGCGGTAGCGGTATTGCTTTTAGCAATGATTGCGATACCTGCCGGCTTTGCAATGAGCAGCAAGGCTGATAATAAAACAGGTTCTATCAGCAAATCTGCCAATAGTGATTATAAAGTCACTCTTGATAATGGTGTTAGCATTAAGTTGGTTGGAGTTTGTGATTATCCGCAGGATGGGCCGAGAAGCTGGCGACCTGATGGGACAGAGCCGGAGAAAAAATTGTATGTCAAAAGAAAGCGAGATTATAGTGGCGGCAAATACGGCTTTATTCTCAAAGTTGACGGCCCTGATGATTTAAGTTTTGCATGGAATAAGATTGAAGGCAGCAAAAGCTGGTGGGGATCGTGCACGGTTTTGGATAGTAGCAGCATTGAGGTTGAAGGTTATCAAGCGGCTGTTATTAAGAAATATGATGGCAAAGAAGCAGAAACTAATATCAGGGTTGGGATAGCGACAGGGGCTTGGAACAAGGTTGTCAGTCACGACGGTAAAAGTATGTACATGACAGAAGGTATCGCTTTTGCCACTGCCTATGAGTCCAATGGTGCAGTACGAATTGTTGTTACTGATGGTTTAGAAAACGAAGTAGTCCAGCGAATAATAGCTATTGATGAAAATGGCAACATTCACACTTGCAAGGGTAGTTCAGGCTCGGTCTCAAATCAAAACCTGCGGCAAACAACGGCTAATTTTCCAGGTTTGAACCTTAAACAAATCAAGGAATTTCAATTTCAGACTCGCCCTTACGAGTGGGTTGAGTTTAAGAATGTTTCTTTAAAGCCTGATAATAAAACTGATGTGCGGGATGAAACAAATGTAAAAGTTAGTGTTACGACAGGTAAATGGACTACGCAATCTAAGATCGATAAAGGCACGCAGGGCTATATAAGCGATGACGTATATTTTACTGGCGGGTATATAGATGAAAATGGACGCAGCACAGATACGGTATATCATAAGTTTTTTTATAAAGATGTTAGAATTTTAGCAGTTGACAGCAATGGAACTGAACACGAGCCTACAAAAGTGACATTAGGTCGCCAAGATGAATTTGCTCAAATTGACGCTTCGTTTGAAAACCTGGTTGCCAAAGAGGTGAAATCATTCTATTTTCAGACTCGGCCTTTGGAGAGGGTTGAGGTTGAGGATGTTTCTTTGAAGGCTGATGGTGAGGCTGTTAATAGGGTTGAAGGTTATGTTACTGATTTGGCTGGGGTGGCGGTAGTGGGGGCTGAATTGAGGCGGTTTTTGCCGATTGATGCTGACAGGGATAAAAATCTGCAACTTTTTAGTCATGACTGGCGTTGGAGTGGGAAAAATGTTCTTGTGACTAATGGGCAAGGTCGATTTGCTTTTGAAGTTTCCGGTGATGAGAGTTTTGGTTTGTATGTTAAGGCTGACGGTTTTGCCCGGCGGCTTATGGTTAATCAGAATTTTTCTAAAGATGCCGAAAAGCTTAAATCGATAATATTACAGCCCGAATCAAAAATTTTAGGGAGAGTTTTGAAAGACGGAAAAGGTGTAGCTAATGCTACTGTAAGTGTAGCTCTTTTTTCTAAACGATTGCGTGAAATGCTTAGTTCGCCATTTCCTAATATGCTCGTTTATACTGATAATGATGGATATTATAGTATTGCTGGTTTACCTGCTGGTGAAATAAGTATTTTTGCGGAATTAGAAGCTCATCGCAATACGATCCAGAAGAAGATTGAGCTTGAACAAGGCAGTGAAGTTGAACTTAATTTTGGTGATGAGGTCGGTTTTGTTTTGACAGGTACTGTGACAATGGATGGTAAATCGATTGAAGCGGCTAGTGTTAGAGCGATGAAGCCTAAGGGGGTGTTTTTAAAACATGTTAGAACCGATAGCAGCGGTAAATTCAAAATCACTGGTATTGCAGCAGGTAACTATAAGATCATAACTGACTATTTTACTGGGCTAGACCCTAATACTTTCCGGCGGAGCAATGGTGAGCAGTTTGTGGATTTCAAGGATGTTTCAGTTGATGGCGATCTTACTGTGGATATTGATTTGAGTAAGCAGAAAAAAAGCGGTGAGAAGGTTCTCAATCAAAACGTTGCATTGTTTAAGCGGAAGCTTGATCAGCTTGTAACGGTTGATATTGATGAAAGCTCGGATGGCAGTGGTTTGACGGTTCAGTATGCAGTGATAGCAATCTGCAAAGCAGCGGGTGTGTCTTACAACTGGGATAAAAGTGCGAAATTAGCGGATCCTCAGCGACGAAAGTTTATTGATCCTTTGAACTTAAAAATTAGAGTTGCCGGGCAGGCGATCATGGATGTAGTAAGTCAGGCTGGGTTGGCATATGGCGTAGATGTTAGTGGTGTTTATCTTTACAGGCCTGAAAAAGTTTCTGACATAAAGCCTGGTGATTTTAAGCTTAGATTTGATTCTAAGAAAGCCGTTTATAATCTTGTTGTTTCGATAAACAATGACAGCGATGCTATGATGCCGAAATTTAAGCTTAGGTATTACAGGGGCGACCCAGCAGAAAATAATGATGAGACTGGTAATCCTCATAGCGGCTGGCATAACGCAGGGCCTATAGAGCCGGGCAAGCAATGGAACGAGAGGACGCGGGGATTTGGTTTGCCTGATGGGGAATATGAATTTACTGTGGTTTTAGATTATGACAATAAAATAGCTGAAACCGATGAGAATAATACTGCATCAATAAAGGTTGTTATTAAAGATGGTAAGATAGTTTCGCAGCTTCAATCGAAAGTTGATTCTGGGTTACAGGTTTTGGCGACTGGGCGTGTTATTAAGGTGCCTGCGAGTTTGGCTGAGGTTAAAAAAATTGTTGAGTTGGCTAAGAATGCAGGGGTGATTGAGCAGGATGAATTGAAAGATTTTTTGAAATTTACCCAAAGGACGCACGGATCCATTCTGCTTGCTATGCCCAAGGTTACTGTAATTGATGGTGAAAGCGCAAATATTCGTAGTCAAAATGATGGTACGGGGACATATGTTGAACTTCAGATTAAAAATACAGTTGGGGCCGATAAGAAAACTATCACGAGTGATTTGAGCTTGCTGTTTGATAGTGGCGATGAGAAAGTAAAAGAAATTTCAAAAAAGGCAACGGTGGAGTCTGGGCAGGTGATCTTGCTGGCGGGTGAAACTGTTTTTGATGATGGTAGTGTTTTGCTGCTCTTCGTAACGGTTGAAGTTGTAGAGGATGCAAATGGTGAAACTGGGATTGTTGGGGTGGAAAAGATAAAAGAAGAACCGTTGATTTTGCTTGGAATGCAATTGGTGGATATAACGCCGGAAGTTAAAACCAAGTATCAGCTATCTGATGAAAGTCCTGTCTTTGGAGTTTTGATTCTTGATCCGGGTTTTAGATATCAGCGTTTGGATATTGGTGAGCTTAAAAGGGGAAATTATTTTTGGATGGTCGGTGATAAGAAAATTCACAATATCCGAGAAATGATAATTGAAATGCTGAGGATTAACGCTAAGGGTAAGCCTACAAAAGGAGGTTCGATTACTGAAGGACATGAAGGTTTTGTTCGAGTTGTTTATTGTTATGGCAATGGAATGAAAAAAACAAATACTCAGTACATTAAACTTACAAAAGACGATTCAGCAGAATTGAGGAAGGCTGGTGAAACGCTTGGGATCGCTAAGGATAAGCTTTATTATGGCGATGATGAAAAGATAGAAAAGCGTAAAGAATCAATGGAAAGGCTTCGAAAGCTTGGGCTTAGTTTTATGATGTATGCAAATTATCATGCGGGGGAGTATCCTGACGGTTTAGAGCAGGTTAGGCCTTATGTTGACGATGAGGATGTTTTAAAATGGCTGATTGATAATGTTGAGTATGTAGCTAAGGGTAAAAAGATTACTATCTTGCCTTATGAGATGGTTGCTTATGATAAAACGATGCTGGCTGAAGGGGCAGGTGGCAGTAATGTTTTGTTTAATGATACCCATGTTGAGTTTAAGAAAAAAGATTTTTTTGAAAAGCATGAAATTGGTTCGGGGCAGATAATCGAAGATGGACTTGTCGATACAGCTTCAAAAACGCAAAGTGTTATTGTTCAGAAGAAATCCTATGTGGCACTAGAAGCGTTCAGGTTAAGAATGGAAGGGCACGTAGATAAGGCCAGAGATGTTCTTGATACGGCTTTGTCTCGAAATGCCAAAGATTCTCTATCTTGGTTTGAATCATCTCGCCTCTATTTTTATATGTGTGATTTTGATAAGGCTTGTGACGCTATAAATAAAGCTGTAGGATTAGAGCCTTCTAATGCTCGTTATCAATATTGGGTAGGACAGACAAGTAGCTATGATGCCATATTTAAATTCCACGATCCGAATACTGTGGCAGATGCAACCAATCAAGTGAGAAAAGCTTCGAAGGCATTTGAGCAAGTTCTTGTTATAGATCCAAATTTTCACGAAGCCAGATTTGAGCTTATTAATCTTTACTTAAAATTTTCATTGGTAAGTGAAGACGATATTCAGAAACAAATTTGTAAATTAGACAGAATTGCTCCTGTGTGGGCAGCAAAAGCAAAGTGCTTGCTAATTGGTACTGGAAATATGGATAAGAAGTTACAAATTTGGGAAGATGTTGTTGCTGAGTATGAATCCAATGCTGACGCTCATATTGGTTTGGGAGATGTTTATTGGTATGCCAAAAGAAATGAGGATGCATTGGAACAATTTAATCTGGCGTTTAATTTAGAGCCTCAAAGAAAAGAGATATTATTTGATATTGCACGTTGTTATCAAGGGATGAAAAAATATAATCTCCAAGTTGAATGTTATCAAAAATACTTGGATTCGGAGCCTTCCCCGCCAGTTCCTATGCGTATGAAAGCATTGCGATATTTAGCAAAAACAGAAAGAGTTTTGGGGGATATCAGCCATGCCAAATTTTTAGAAAATCAGGCAAATGAAATGGATCCGCGTTATGGGAAGCGAGGTGCTATTGTTAATCCAATACAAGATTTTTTTATAGCGCCTTAAAATCGAATGTTTAATATGGTATGAATAGTATTGTGAGTTATATAATTAACGTTGGTCTAAAAATATGCCATGTTAGGATTAGTTACGCTTAAATCTGAAAATAATGGATATAAAGTAAAGTTGGGATTGTACGATTCTCGTGCAATAGCTGAGATTTACTGGGCAAGTGGTAACAGAATAGACCATTATCACCGGTTTTTGATTAAAAAAATGAATAAAGCCAAAGGATGCGGTAATTATAGGACTTTTAAAAAAAATACGTTCTGAGCTCAAGGCGCATCGTAAACTGGTTCATCTACAAATTTTTGGCACACAATCGTTAGGTGAAATTTTGGATGAAATCAAAGAGTTATGAAATCTTTACTGATGAAAAAACACAGAGATTCAAAAGCAAGCTAACAACTTGCTTTAGATCGTCCTGTTTTTGTTCCGTTTATATTTGCTCCCTGTAATCTCTGAATTAGGTATGTGTCTAATTTTAGCTAAAGACGTACATATTAAACCTGTCTTAAAATCTGAGAGGCTAAGCAGATAACGAATACTTTGCCCAAAAGCCCTGCCTAGGTTGCCTTAATACATAATCTAAACCTTCAAATCCTCAGAACCTTTTTTTTGTTTTTCGGCCTGGATGGCGAGGAATATTTCTTTGCGGTGGACGGGGATGTTTTTGGGGGCATCTATTGCCAGGCGGACTTTTCGGCCAACAACTTCGGCAACTTTGACTTCGATCTGGTCAGCAATTATTATTGATTCATTCACTTTTCTTGTCAGTACCAGCATTTTTGACTCCTTCAAAATTCAAATTATCATTGGTGTAATCAATATCTCATCGTTAAAGGGTTAAAAACAGTAAAAGAATAGTAAAAGATGTAAGGTATAGAGGAATTGGGTTTTTTGATAAATCGAGCGAAAAACTTGTTGACCGGCCTTGTTATATTGGTACAATAGATGCACCAATTGGGTTTTTTGATATCGGCAGGTCAGATGGACAGAGAATTATTAAATACGAAAGTTGTCAGGGAAATAATTGCTATGATCGCTTGTGGGCAGTTCGGCGATGGTGATCGTCTGCCCGCCGAGCGGAAGCTGTGTGAGCAATTCGCCGTTAGCAGGGGAACGCTGCGGGAGGCATTGGCGGATCTTGAGAAAATGGGAGCAGTTAGTATTAAGCCCGGCAGCGGTGCTTATGTTCAGAAATTCAAAGCTAAGAAAATACCGAAAAAGGTTTTACCCCGTGATTTTGATAATGTAACGATGGGCGATGTGATATTTGCCCGCAAAGCGATAGAGGTTGCAGCAATTGAAAGTGCCTGCGAGAGGGTTACACAAAAGCATATCGCAGAGGCCCAAAAGCTTATCGCAGGAATGGAAAATTCGCTGGAGAATTTGCCGGAGTTTATCAGAAAAGATATGGCTTTTCATGAGCTGATAGTAACGGCAAGCGGCAATGCTGCTTTGATAACTGCGTTTGAAGCTATTTTTGAATATCACAGGTATTCGCAGGTGTTTACGAGTTCGCTGGACGAGTGTGAAGAGACAGCTTTGAATTATCATAAGAAAATATTGAGTGCGTTAAAGCTGGGTGACAAACGGGCAGCAGTTAAAGTGCTTTCTGAACATTTTGATGATATGCGGAGTTGAAAGTTGGTTTGTGATTTTACCTGTTAAAGGGGTTTTATAATGAACAGCAAAGCTAAAGTTTGTGTGGTTGGCGGGGGAATGATAACGCAGGTACAGATACTGCCCTCATTATATCAGCTGCAAAGGCTTGGAGTTATTGGTGATATCAGCGTTTGCGCTTTGAGCAGTGGGCCTTTAAAGGTTTTGGCAGACGATAAGACGTTGAAAGAAGGTTTTGCCGGGCATAGTTTTAAGGCTTATCCATCGCTTGATACGGATGAGGGGGAGAATTTTCCCCAGCTTTATAAAGAAGTTATAGCGCAGATGGGCAGGGGTAATATTGTGGTAGTGGCGGTGCCTGACCAGGTGCATTATCCGGTTATTAAGACGGCTTTGGAAAATGACCAGCATATATGTTGTGTTAAGCCTTTGGTTTTGAAATATGAGCAGTCGGTTGAGATTGAAAAAATAGCATATGAAAAGGGTTTGGTTGTCGGGGTTGAGTATCATAAAAGGCTCGACGACCGTGTGTTAATCGCACGCAGGCAGTATCGCGAAGGCAGGTTTGGTGAGTTCAGGATTGGCCATGCGGAGATGAACGAGCCTTACTACTATCGGCATTCCAATTTCCAGAATTGGTGTACGTGTGAGAATACCGATATGTTTACCTATGTCGGATGTCACTATGTCGATCAGCTGCATTTTATAACCGGGCTTTTGCCTGTCTCGGTTTCGGTTTATGGAATTAAGGATAAGTATCCTAATGGCAACGAGGGGTATTTGTGGACCGATGCCAGAGTGGTTTGGGACAACGGCGGTGTTTTGCACGTTACTGATGTTATGGGCTATCCCGACGAAGGCCCTGGGGGTAATTATCAGGGTATCCGGATGTATTGTGCCGGTCAGGGCAAAAGCGGCATGCTCAGGCATAACGACCAGTATCGCGGAATTGAATATTGCTATGTTGAAAAAGGTGATGCCCCTGGTGACACATATTATTGCGAGCCGAGTCCGGATTATTTCAAATTTATTGACTTGGGTTCCGGGCAGCTGACGCCCGTTGGCTATGGTTATCGTTCTGTTGAATTTATTGTGAAGAATATCTGTAAAGCCATTGATGCTGACGGCGATCTGCAAGCCAGACAAAAGCTTATCGAGCAGTTCGATAGTCAGGCTGTGATGGCGACGCCTAAGAACAGCGCCTATAATGAGCTGGTGATGGAAGCAGGAAGGCTTTCTATCCTTAACGGCGGCAGGGAAGTTGAAATTAAATACGGCAAAGACGCATCCGTTCGCCTGAAAGAATTTTAGAGCATTAATTTATTGAAAGAGGTTTACATAAGATGGCAAAGGAATTTCCACTTGAGCCTGTAAAGGTTGAGGATGTTAATACTAAGTATCGCAAAGTTTCGGGTTATCTGCCTAATGATGAGACGGCTCAGCTGATAAAAAAGTTGCGGGCAGCAGAGGCTAAGAGTATGCGCGGGCAGCTGCCTTTGATTTGGGACCGGGCTGAAGGGATAAATGTTTATGACAGCTTTGGAAATAAATGGCTTGATTTTTCTTCCGGTGTTTTGATTACCAATGCAGGTCATGGCAGGAGTGAGATCGTTGATGCTATTTTGGGACAAATAACAAAGCCTTTGCTGACTACCTATTGCTTTGCGAATCAGCCTCGAATCGATTTGACGAATAAGCTTGTTGAGATCGCCCCGGATGGGCTTGATAAGGTATTTTTGCTTAGTACCGGAGCCGAATCGACCGAATGTGCGCTGAAGCTTATGCGGACTCATGGCATGAAAACAGGCGGCGATGCTAAGAGTGTTATCGTTTCGTTTTATGATTCTTTTCATGGCAGGACAGTCGGGGCTCAGCAGATGGGTGGGATGGCAAGCGGGAAAGCCTGGATAAAGAATCTTGATCCTGAAATAGTTCATGTGCCTTTCCCTGATGGTTTTAGAAATGAAGATGTCAGCTTCGAACTGTTTGAGAAGACGCTGGCGGAATTAAGAATTGATGCTGATAATGTTGCCGGTGTTATAAGTGAGACTTATCAGGGAGTCGGCCCTAATTTTATGCCGACAGAATATGCACAGTCATTGCGAAGCTGGTGCGATGCCCATGGTGCGCTTTTGTGTTTTGATGAAGTCCAGGCTGGCTTTGGCAGATGCGGGACGATGTGGGGCTTTGAAGTCTATTCGGTTGTTCCTGATTTGTTCTGTATAGGTAAAGGCTTCAGCAGTTCGCTGCCTATCAGTGGGGTTGTCGGTAGGGGGCAAGTGATGGATTTGTATGGGCCTAACGAAATGACGAGTACCCATTCAGCCAATCCGGTTTGTTGTGCTGCGGCCCTTGCGAATATTAATATTATCGAAAAAGAAAAACTGGTGGAAAATGCAGCCAAGCTCGAGCCGGTATTGCAAAGCGAATTGGCTTCGATTAAAAATGAGTTTTCAGATGTTATAGGTTTTGCACCGGCAAGGGGGTTAGTGGGTGGATTGCTGATGGTTAAGAAAGGCACAAAAGAGCCTGATTATGAGCTGGCGTGGGAGGTTATTCATCGCTGTTACCAGAAAGGGCTTTTAATGTTTGCGCCGGTTGGCCTGGGCGGAGGGTGCATTAAGATCGCACCGCCTTTGTGTATTACCGAAGATGCTCTGAAGGAAGCATGCTCGGTTATCAGGGAAACATTAAAGGAATTGGTCTGACCCATCAAGGCTATTTTCGTATGCTGAGGTTATGGTATCTCAATGTGCAGAGTTTTCATCTGGTTTGGTTTTAGTGTTTTTTGGTGTGTCAAGGTCTTTTCGAGTTTGCCTGTGCCGACTTTAATTGTATAGGTTCCTTTTTCAAATACCTTTGGCTGGAATGTGTTTCCCCTGATGCGCAAGGTATAGACGATTTCGCCGGTAGATTCGTTAACGACCTGAACGACGGGGTTAGTAACATTTTTGAAATTAAGCGTGGGCAGCCAGGCCGCTGCTTTTCTTGCATAGTTATCCATCTGCGTGATGGTCATTGGCCAACCTGGATACTGCTTTGCTTTTGGGTCGTTTACATTTATATTTCGAGGCCAGCATTCGAAGGTGATGTCTCTTGTTTTCTTATTAAACCGAACTACACCGAAGCCGGCGGCACGGGTTGTTAGCTTGTCTCCGCCGTTGGGCTCTTTGGATGGGTTTGCCGCTGCCCAGCATGTAATCTTATTACCGAATCCGTCCAGGCATCGGCCTGTGTAATCAGGCATACCGGGTTCACGATTTTCGCCTGGAGTTAGCGGGTCCCACCATCGCAGATAATAATTAGCGATCGAGGGTACGCAGAAAGAAAAGCAGGCATCATCCCAGTCGTCAATGCCGTGGTGGAAGATGGTAGCGATGTGCTGGTCGCCTGCGATGTGGACGGCAAATGCTCGACGTATCTCTGCCAATGCTTTGTTGCGACCTGTCTGTGGCCACCCGTTGGAATCCAGATCCGCGTGCAGACGTCCACCAATTTTGCCGTGGATATGCGCTCCGCCGCAGAAGATCGTCTGGGATAGAACCGCTTTCATATCAGCTCCCTGCCAGTCCGTGCCCCACTGACGGACAAAGTCGAGCTGTCTTTCCCCCAGCAGGACAGCTCCGGGGACATCGATAGTTTTCGGGTCATAGTTGGGGTCGTTAATATGATCGGGGCGAGGGCCCATCTGTGGGACCAATCCTTGCGGGCCTGACTTGAATTTTCGATCTTCAATGATCGCGAAACTGATCCTGCCCAGGTTCATCGAAGTATAATAGACACCGATGCCTCTTTGCACGGGTGTGGGATCGTAGGGGTCGGGCAGATGGCTGGTTTGTGCTCTTTCAACTTCCTTGACGTAATCGAGCGGTCTGAAATAACCACCATCGTGACCAGCATCTACTTTAGATTTTTTTCCGCTTGCTCCCCAGAGATTGCCCTGACCTACGTCGTGGTCATCGGGGATAGTGATCGTTGGTCTGTTGCGGATTATTTCGCCGAAGTCACGCCCGAACTTAAGCCAGTATGCATAGTGATGGGTGTGGTCGTAGACCTGGTCGCCGGAGAAAAAAAGCAGGTCGGGATCAATTTTTTTGATATTTTCGACGATGTCAGTTCTTGGAATGTCTCCTCCGTGCGTGGGATAAATAGAGTTTCCTGTGAAGGCCGCAACGACGATGGTCTCTTTGTCGATAGGGTCTTTTCGGATCATGCCTGAATAATAAGCATTTTTGCCATGGGCGAGTCTGTATTCGATGTCTTTTGCAGAGTCCCAGTTTTCCACTCTCAAATGAGCTGCCCAGCCTTTAGTGATTACATCTGATTTGGCGATCTCAGTCCATTTACCCGCTTTTTTGATTTCCAGGCGGACAACTTTTTCTTCAGCCTCTTGCAAAGGGTACAACTGGGCGGTCATTTTCATCGTCTCGTTGTTGACGGTATATAACGCAAAGCAGATCACTTTGTCCCGGGGAACATCCGGGATGCTGAACAGATCACCACTTTGGGCACCAAATGAACTTGAAAGCAAAACAACTGATAGATTTACGATTATCAACAACAGCCCAAAATATTTCATCATTAATTATCTGCTCCTTATAACTGTGGTCTGGTTGACAGCCATTGTCTTGCGAAGATGCTGAAATCAATCAGGTCAACTATTCCGTCACGGTTCAGGTCAGCATCCGGAATACATTCGCAGCAAATGTCAATAGTACCGTCTGGATTCGGCGTTATGGTTTTAAAACAAAAATCACAGGTATCACAAAAGCCAGTACAAGATGGAATGGTCAGGTTTTCAGACCCTGTTTTCATTCGAATGGTATCTGTTGTTGTTCCCATATAATCTGCAAGAGCACTTCCGGGGCAGCCTTCAAATTCAATTTGATAGGTGATGTCAAAGAAGCTGTCCACTGCGAAGTCGCCGCTGGGCAATTCCGTCAGGGTGGTTTGCCCTGGACTTGGCAAGCCATAATCTGTTCCGCCTATAATACGGAATGTGCAGAAATCAGGATCGCCGAATAACTCACCCTGTAAGCGGTACATATCGTTGGCGAATATTTGCACCGGCTCGCCGGGATTTCGTGGCCCCGTGTGAACTTCGCAAAAGACCGGCACCATTAAATGCCGACTAAAGCCTGCTAAAACCCCTGTGCCGTTGATAGTTAAATCCAATGTCGAATCAAAGCAATGGATATTACCGCCAAGAGAACCACCTTGTATTTCGCACTGACCCAAAGCCATGGGTACTGAACAGCCGGAACAATTATCACCGCAGCATATAAAATCTTTGTGGATAGGTTCCAACTCAATAGTAGTTCCCGCAGGCAGACCATCAATTATCATAAATACTTCATTAGGACTTGTAAACTCACAGCCTATAGGTGGAAGCGTTATCGTGCCTGTCCCATTGTCAGGTTGTATGCAATCATCAGGATCAGGTTCAGGAATC
Organism: uncultured Pirellulales bacterium; assembly: GCA_964477135.1. Lineage (GTDB taxonomy): Bacteria > Planctomycetota > Phycisphaerae > Sedimentisphaerales > Anaerobacaceae > JAGLTN01. The sequence continues at coordinate 12,792 of CAYZEH010000055.1, forward strand.
TCAGGCCTACATTCGCCTTGAGGCAGGCATTCACACTCGATTACCGTTGTTATACCGGTAGCGGGATCGTAGCGAACACATTTTGGTTGACATATGTCGCCGTCCTCCTGACAGTCTGTCGATATACATCCACTGCCGTCAGGTTTAGGTGCACATTCCGGAGCGAAACCTGTCTCCATCCGAATGGTAGCTGTGGTTGTTCCCTGAAAATCAGCCAGAACACTATCGGGGCAGCCTTCGAATTCAATTTGATAGGTGATGTCAAAGAAGCTGTCCACAGCGAAGTCACCGCTGGGCAATTCAGTCAAAGTGGTTTGCCCCGGACTCGGCAAACCATAATCTGTTCCGCCTACAATACGGAATGTGCAGAAATCAGGATCACCGAATAACTCACCCTGTAAGCGGTACATATCACTGGCGAATATTTGCACCGGATCGCCTGGATTTCGTGGCCCCGTGTGAACTTCGCAAAAGACTGGCACCATTAAGTGTCGATTAAATCCGTCCAAATCACCCGTACCGCTGACAGTCAGATCCAGAGTTGCGCTGAAACAATGACCGTTGCCTCCCAGTGAACCACCAGGAATTTCACATTCGCCAGGTGCCAGAGACATTGAGCATGAGCAGCCCGGCTCTCCTGGACTGCAACAAACCATATCCATAAGTACGCCAACCATCTCTATAGTCGTACCTGGCGGCAGACCGTCGATTATCATAAAAACTTCTTCAGGACTTGTGAATTGACAGCCCAAAGGCGGCAAAGTAACAGTGCCGCTTCCATTATCAGGCACCGTACATGTCTGACCTGCAATAGCAACTGACGAAATAACCAAAGCCAATACAACGATAAACAGGTTTGTAAAATATGCTCTCATTTTTTTTCCTTTCTTGCCCCCAGCAATAATTCTATTCAAAATACAATTATACATCGACCATTATACTTAATAATTGCACAAAAAGCAAGAAAAAGCCAATAAGCACTTAACCTATTGACTTAAAAGATGTTACAAAACTGAAAAAAAGCCTGTTAAAACTCAATTTAGTCAGCAGAAAAATTTAAACCCATTTACTATAAACAACAAGCCGACATCACTTTTAAACGATGTCGGCCTGTGTAAATCTTCAGTAAAAAAAACTTCTTCTAATTCTCTTCTGCACCAATATCCGGGTTGCCGTTATATAAATCGTTGCCCCGGAAATCATAATCGTCGTTATTTAGTACTCTATTCACCAATTACAGTAATATCATCGATATAAACATCGTCATAGTTGGCGCTGGCGGAACACTGAAATCTTATTTTCATATCTGTTGGGAAATTATAACTATCACTATCAATA
>CAYZEH010000056.1:0-10919 GCA_964477135.1 uncultured Pirellulales bacterium
AGACAAATAAACTTTAAAGGAAGGGGCGGCATTTTTCCTGCGGAGTTTGTTCTTTTTAAGTGGAAAATATATTTGTGTGGAGATTTTGTGATGAAAAAAGCAGCGTTTCTTTTGGTAGTTTTTCTAATTGTATTCCAGGCAGGGCAGGTCTGTGCAGCCCCTGATTCCTTTTTATCAGAAGATAAACTTATTGATTCCGCAGAGATAATAAGTAATTTTGAAACCGGGGGAGAAAAAGCCAGGGTTATAGTCAATTTAATCGCTCCTGCCAGTGTTGCCGCCACGGATTTCAGTTCCGCTCAATCACTAAAGCCTCTGCAAGCTCAAATCCAGACAACACAACTTTCCGTAATCTCCGCACTGAATCAGAATAATTTTAAACTTCGTCACATTTTCGACAACCAGGCGGGTTTCTCATGCGAAGTAACTGCCGACGTATTGCAGGAGCTTATAAACGACCCCCGTGTCGTATCGATTGAGCCAGTATTAATATTAGAGGCCCATCTAAAGCAGGGTATCCCCTTAATAAACGCACAGGTTGTCCGTTCCACATTCAATGGACAGGGACTCTCTATTGCTATCTGTGACACCGGAATTGACTACACCCACCCAATGCTCGGAGCGGGCAGTTTTCCAAACTCTAAGGTACGTGGCGGTTATGATTTCGGTGAAGATGATGACGACCCGATGCCCGTCGGAGAAGCTCACGGAACATGTTGCAGCGGAATTGCCGCTGGTGATCTTGGCAGTACCGATGATTACATTGGAGGCGTAGCTTATAACGCAAAGCTATACGCATTAAAGATCAGCCCCGATAATTCCGGCAGCGCAACCAGCGACGATATGATCGCTGCATGGGATTGGTGTGTTACCCATAAAAATGATGACCCACAAAACCCAATAATGGTGATCAGTACCAGCTTTGGTGGTGGAAGGTATTTTAGTTCTTGCGATGAAGTCAGTCCTGGTATGACACAAGCTGCAACTAATGCTGTAAGTGCTGGGATAACCTTGCTCGTTTCTTCAGGTAATGACGGATTCTGCGATTCAATGGGTTGGCCTGCCTGTATTTCAAATGTTATCTCCGTGGGGGCTGTTTACGATGCGTCTTTCGGAGATTATTACCCATGTATTGACGTAAATTCCTGTGCAACCAAATACCCCACCGAGGGCTGTTATAGCGGCTACTATGCAATAGATAACACACAAGCCGACATGGTGACGTCATATTCAAATACTGCGGATTTTCTTAGTATATTAGCCCCTTCAAACCTGGCCTACACTACTGATATCGCTGGTGCAGGTGGAGATGTACCTGGAGATTATCGTGATGATTTTGGTGGTACTTCCGCCGCTTGTCCATACGCCGCCGGTGCTGTTGCATGTATCCAGCAGGCTGCAAAGCAGTTATTAGACAACTATCTGTCGCCCGAGGAAGTAAAAAGTTTACTTACTGACACAGGCGATAGTATAATTGATGGAAAGATTAGTATCACTAAACCCCGCGTAAATCTCGCAGCCGCGATAGAATCCTGGGGTATAGATTCTTATGAGCCGGATAACGAATCCTCATTAGCCAAAAGTATAATAACAAGCGGCAACCTGCAAAAACATAGCATAAAGCCTATGGGCGATATTGACTGGGTAAAATTCAATATCGTAGTAAATTCATCCGTTACAATCGAAACCTCAGGTGATGATAACTCTGATACATTTATTGCACTTTACGATAGCGAGCTTAATCAAATCGAATCCAACGATAATGGCTCTGGAAGCTATTCAAAAATACAGATGGATTTATCTACCGGCTTATACTATCTGGAAATTAACGAATCCGGCAATGACGATGTAATTGATGAATACTTTATTTCGGTATTAGCCAAAATGCACAATCCTGACATTCAGGCCGATGGAGTTGTCAATTTTGAGGACTATGCTTATATTGCCTTATGGTGGTTAAACTCCAATTGTGCGGACACCAATAACTGCCAGAATGCGGATATCGATGATAACGGCTCTGTTAATACAAAAGACCTCGGAATACTTGCTTGCGATTGGCTTAATTACAATTCTCCGGGAATGGTTTTCGTTCCTGTTATGGACTGGATGATTAGTAAGTACGAAGCAACAAATAAGCAATACTGTATTTACCTTAACATCGCTTATCCTGAGCAAATAAAAGTAGTCGATGGGATCGTCTATGCCAGCGATGACGCTAATAACATCATGCCTTATTTCGACACATCTTACTATAATTCATATAGCCAGATCGATTTTTACGATGGTGAATTTATCGTAAGGACAAAAGACGACATAGATATGGCTGACCATCCTGTAGTTTGTGTAAGCTGGTACGGAGCAAATGCTTTTTGTGATTTTTATGGCTACAGACTCCCAACAGAAGACGAATGGGAATATGCAGCTCGCGGCAGCCTTTCTGACATGGGATATCCATGGGGAAGCGAATGGGATAATTTCTTCGGCAACTGTTGGGGCTCAGGGGATAGTTTTGAAAATGGTCAGTGGCCATGGACAACCCCAATAACCAATTATCCTGAACAGAACGACTACTTTTTGAATGACATCGCTGGAAATGTCTGGGAATGGACCAGCAGTCAGTTTGGAAACTATAAAATCCTCAGAGGTGGAAGTTGGTACAGCCTTCCTGATGACTGTACCGTCGATCAACGCATAGGAAGCAGCCCTGAAAATAAATTTTTCCACTATGGTTTTAGACCGGTAATGGGAGCCTCTCCGGATTGAAAGCACCGCTAAAAAAAAATTAGCTTGCGTGCCAAAAGGAATTTTTAGAGGTGCCCTTTAGATTCTCTTAACGGATCTTGCCTCGCAGAGTCCTTATCAGTCCCGCGAGAACTCCAGGCGGAATATCTGCTAATTTCTGGTCGGGGATGTCACTGAGCGCAATCGTGTCAAGCTCATCCCTTCCTTTAGGGCCCATACTTGCTATTGACCTGGCGATAGTATCAGATTCTGCTAATTTACCATCAGCCATTTTCCTCAGGCATATAATAATAGTATCTTTAATCTTACTCGGGTCAATTGCTGCCGCAGGTTTGGATGTGCTGTGTTGAGATACATTCTTATTGGGTTCAGCTCGTTCTTTTAATATCTCCTGGCTAAGCTGATAACCCTCCTGCAACAGGTCTTTTTTTCTTTTGCGTTCCTGCTCATCTATCGGCGCAAACGTAAGCTCACCTTCATCTTCATCAGGATTAAGATTTGGTACATATATTTTGTTATGACAGGAAGGGCACTTGCCACGTTTCCCACCAGTGCCGTCTTTAGCAATAATCTTCTTGTTACAATAGCTGCAGTGAAAAGTTATACTCATACTTACACCTCACAAGAGTAATATTATTTTTCAGACTTATACTTCGCTGTGATTTGGCTGGTTATACCTCCTCGGGGGGTAAAGGTTGCATCGATCTTCATCCACCTCGGCTTACAGGCCTCAACAAGGTAATCCAGTATATCATTAGTCAGCGCTTCGTAAAAAATACCTTTATTACGAAAGCTTTGCATATAAAACTTCAAACTCTTAAGCTCAATACAAAGCTTATCCGGACAATATTCTATAACAATCGTCCCGAAATCAGGCTGACCGGTCTTCGGGCAGACACTCGTAAACTCCGGACAACGAATCGTTATAACATAATCCCGCTGCGGATGCGGGTTCTCAAACATTTCTAATTTCGACTGCTCACTCATCTAAAAGCCTTAATTGTCACAATAAAACCAATACTAATATAATATATTTCCACCAATAACTCAAGCAATAATCCTGCTCTGCTCTGAAAAGGGATTTTAGTTGTGTTAAATTAGGTATTATGGTACAGTACGACGTCTTGAGCGGAGGGTGAAAGTTGGCTATACTTTCTCCCGTTTTTTGTAGGTTTTTTAAGTACCCTTAATAGGAGGTTTTGAGATGAAGAGAGTGTCAATTCGGAACATGTTACTGGTGCTATTGCTTTTTGTATTGTTGGCTTGTAATATATCTTTAGCTGGTGATATTATCTATGTCAAACGAAATGGTACGGGAGACGGTTCAAGCTGGGCTGATGCAAATGGTGTTTTGCAGGATATGATAGATAGCGCCAGCAGTGGAGACCAGATATGGGTGACGATTGGCACATATAGGCCTACAAAAAAAGTCGGCGGTAGTGACGATAGATATAAAGCCTTCCAGATGAAAAACGCAGTGGAGATTTACGGAGGCTTTCCATCTTCCGGCGACCCGAATATGGCAGACAGAGATTCAGAGAAATACAGAACTACCCTTAGCGGTGATCTGAACGGAGATGACTGGGGGAGTTGGGGCATTGAGGAAAACAGCTATCATGTCTTCTATCATCCCAGCGGCACTTCTCTTACCTCTTCGGCAGTGTTAGACGGCTTTATAATCATAGCTGGAAATGCTAATGCTCCCGGTACTGTTAGTTCTCATAACAGGGGCGGTGGGATGCATAATAGTTATTGCGACCCGGTTATTCGCAACTGTACATTTTCTGATAGCAACTCCGCTGAGTATGGCGGAGGAATGTATAATTTTATGAGTGAGCCTGAGATAAGTAATTGTATATTTGAATATAATAAAAGTGTTCTCAGAGGCGGAGGAGTTGCTGGTCGTCACAGTGATGCAACATTTATCGATTGTACTTTCAGAGGAAACATTTCAGGTACTTCCGGCGGAGCGATGTATGGCTATCAATGTGATGCAGCTATAACAAATTGCGAATTTTCAAAAAATCATGCCCAGAATGGTGGCGCAATATACAACTATGATTCGCATAATGTGGGTAATTACCTGAAGATCACAAATTGTACTTTCTTATATAATGATGCCAACGACAATGGCGGCGCAATGTATAGTGACGATATGCATTTGTATGTAACCAATTCTACTTTTTGGGGCAATACAAGTGTTAATCACGGTGGTGGAATGTATAATTACGCAAGCAATCCCCAGCCGAGAAATTGTATCTTCTGGGCCAATGAATCAGGAGACACTAATACAGCAGATCAACAGGTTTATTATATCAGCGGCAGTGATTTGATCCAATACTGTGTTGTCGAAGGCGGTTATGGTAGTTCCAGTGACCATAATATAAATAAGAACCCGTTTTTGACTGCTAAGCGATATCCAGCGGCAAACTCGCCTTGTATCGATGCCGGCAGTAATGGTGCTGTTCCAGGTGGCATTACTACTGACAAGGACGGAAGACCGAGATTTATTGACGATGAAGAAACAGAAGATACCGGTCTTGGGACTGCGCCTATTGTAGATATTGGGGCCTATGAGTACAGGGCTATATATGTTGATTGCAATGCAACTGGCAACAACGATGGTGGTAGTTGGGAAGATGCTTATGTAAATCTGCAAAACGCACTTAAACAATCTCTTGGCGGTGACAGTTTATTGGTTGCATCCGGAACGTATACTCCCGACTCAAACGAAAGATATGATGCCTTTGAGGTAAGATCAGGAACACGTATTTATGGCGGTTATGATACAAGTACCAGTGACCCGAATTGGGACCAGCGTGACGCGGATAAATATCCTACTATTCTTAGCGGCGATATTAATACTCCAGGCGATGTGAACGATAACTGTTACCATGTTGTGTTGGTAGGTTTTTCTGGTTCTATAATGGCTTGTACATTATTTGATAGTCTGACAATCACTGGCGGAAATGCTAATATTGAAGAAGATTATATTTATGAGCACAAGCGGGGTGCTGGTGTATATGGCATGGATTTGAAATTTATTGACTGTACTATCCGTGACAATAATTCGCTCTCTTCTGCAGGGGGAATGTACGTAGACGGCAGTCTTGAGATTATTGACAGTACGATTTGTAACAACTCCTCTGACGGCAATGGTGGTGGTGTATGTGGTGGTGATTATGTGACCAGTATGAATATTGTTGACAGTGTGATTTGCGACAATACTTCTGGCGGTTCTGGTGGTGGAATTTTTCAGTATAATAACCTGACTGTTTCCGGCTGTAGTATCAGCAATAATTCCGCTAGCGAAAAAGGTGGTGGTATATGGACATACACATATGGTTCTACGCCTCCGCTGCCTGAATCGCCATTGATAGTTGATAATTACTTTGCCGGCAATAGTGCAGATAAAGGTGGTGCAATGTATAGCGAAAAAGGCGAAGATAATATCGTAAATTGTTTTTTTGCTGGTAACGATGCCAACGAAGGCGGCGCAATATACTGTAAGGAAAGTGATGCAAATGTTATAAATTGTGCCTTTACTGGTAATACTGCAGAAGCCGGGGCGGGCATGTACCATTTTGGTAATCAAAACGAATTAGAGTTTGTAAATTGCAGTTTTGCAGAAAACCTGGCAGCGGACGGCAATGCAATCGCATGTGACTCGGATAACAGTATATATCCAGGTACGATAGATATTAATAATTGTATCTTTTGGGATGGCGGAAACGAGATAGACAATAATGACGTTTCAATTATTACCATCAACTATAGCAATATACAGGGCGGCTGGTCAGGTGATGGCGGTAATAATATCAATGTCGACCCATGTTTTGTTAATCCCAATGGAGCTGATGATGTTATTGGCACAGCTGATGACAGCCTGAAGTTGTTGTCGAGCTCGCTATGTATTGATGTGGGCGATAATAATTCTGTATTTGTTGATGTTGCTGACCTTGATGGCGACGACAATACGAGTGAGCCGATACCATTTGACATCGATGGCAATCTTAGAATTGACAATAAGGATCCCGGCGTTGTGGATATGGGGGCCTATGAGTTTACTATAAACGTAGCAGACTTGAACGAAGATTGTAATGTTGATTTTGAGGACTTTGCGACCATGCTTAATGCTTGGGGAACAGATAGCTCTGTAGCGGATATTGTTGATGACGGCATAGTGGATGAAAAGGACTTGGCCTTATTATGTGAAAATTGGCTTCAGGATCAATAGCAGCGGATAAAGTGACATGGTAAGACTTCTGGCTGACGATAATATAATCAACTTTGCTGATTTGGCTATATTCACCAACCATTGGCTTGAGGGTATTGAACAGAATTTATCTGTTTTTTCTTCGTGGTGACAATTTTTTTACACAAATCCCTTGAAAATATCGAATATAACAATATAATAATTCAAAGTGAATAAGTCGAGAATTGTTGTGGTTTTTTAAGGAGGTATTTGTGTATTTGCTAAATAGGTTACTTAAACTTTGTTCTGTAACGCTTATCGTCCCATTACTGCTGCTTACAGGCTGTAATGCTCCGAAAGACAACCTCATTGCCTTCAACAAACTTTACCAGTCCAACGATTATCAGGCATCTTGTAATTACGCACAAGCAAAAATAAGCAAAAGTAAAAACCCCAAAGCGGAAGACCTCCTCTGGACACTGCAATTAGCATCTCTCGAAAGATTCAACCAGAACTACGCCCAGAGCACTTCTCATTTTGACAGCGCAGAAAACATGCTCAAATATTTCGATTTAAAAGATTCAGACGCAATTGATGCAATAGGGGCTATGGCAATAAACGACAACGTAGTTCCATACAAAGGTCAGGAATATGACGGCATCATGGTAAATACCTATAAAGCCCTGAACTTCTTAGCCGAGAAAAAAATGGACCTTGCCCGCATAGAGTTCAACCGTGCCCTCGACCGTCAGAGAAGAGCAAAAGATAAATTCAGCAAAGAAATTGCAGAACTCCAGCAGGAAATAGATCAAAGACAACAGAAAAACGCCAATATACAAAAAAACGTGGACAACCCTGAAATACAGGACAAAATCAAACAGTCTTACCCCGGCCTATATGATTTTCAGGTATACCCCGATTTCATAAACCCATTTACAACTTACCTTGCCGGCATCTATTTTAACCTGGCAGGGGATTACTCCCAGGCGAATTTTCTGTTCAAACAATCTTTAGGTATGGTCAAAAACAATAACTATATTGCTGAAGATTTAAAGACTACAGATGAAATACTCGCAGGTACAAAAAAACTCGAAAATACAACATGGCTGATATACGAGAACGGCCTGGGGCCTGTAAAAGAAGAATTCCGTATCGACCTGCCATTATTCATAGTCACAAGAAAAATCCTCTATACAGGCATCGCACTTCCAAAGCTGGAATTCAGATCTTTGGCAAGCTCCTGTTTAAAAATAGAGGCCGCAGACCAAACCTACGACACAGCCTTGGTTGCGAGCATGGACCGTGTTATCCAGACTGAGTTCAAAAAAGATTACCAGGCAACACTACTCCGCGCAATAGTCTCTGCAACCGCAAAAGCGACCGCACAGTATATGTTTCAGAGTAGTGGTCAAAATGCCGGCTCACTGATGGCTATCGGAATGGCGATTTACAGCTTTGCGACAAATGCTGCTGACGTGCGAATCTGGACAACTTTGCCAAAAGAGTTCCAGGCAGCAAGGTTCGCCACTCCACCAGACAGAAAACTGAAAATTACCCCATCCGGGATGGCTCCATTTTTCGTAGATATTCCTTGTTGCAATAATTCCATAATATATGTTAAAATACCATTCAACGGTGCGAATCCAGTTGTTGATATAATGACGTTTTAATTTAATATTTTTTGTTAGGAGAATTATTATGAAAACATTACTGCTAATAGCTTGTATGATAGCCTCTGTCGTGCTCATCGGCTGCAATGAACAAAGCAGCGACAGCAGGGTCGTAGTACAGGACAAGGTCAAAAGTGACAATCTCGGCGGTAACGCCGTCACCCGCCCGATTGTCGCAGCGATAAGTGCTGTCGTGGGCCATGGTGTTGAAGTCAAAGATGTAACAGTAAAAAGAAACGACGCAGATCTGCTCGAAGTCAACGTTAAAGGCTACAACAAAGCATACAGCACAAAACAATTCGAATATTTCATGGAATGGCTCGACAAAGATGGCGCTGTTATTGAATCTATAACAAATAAATGGATGCCCGTCTCCGCTGTTGCAAGATCCAATTTCAGCTTCAAAACGGTGGCTACAACACCAGAGGCTGTTGATTTTAGAATGAATACCAGAAAAAATAGAAAGGTTAAATAATGAAAACTATTCTCTCACTAATTTTATTGTCAATTTTGTTCGCACTAACAGGCTGTGTTCAGGAAACCAGAAATATCGACATGGTAAATGATGATGCCAAAGCGGTACTGGGATTGGATTACCGTGACTTTGACCAGGCTGCAACCGAAATGGTTCGCTCGATGATAGGTTCCGGCAGGCTAAGGAAAAACGACGGCAGCAGGTACGTTATGGCTTCGGGTCGGGTTATAAACGATACTATGCAGCGGATCGATACTGACCAGCTAATGGCAAAGATCGAAGAAGAACTCCTAAACAGCGGTCAGGTTGTTATGACCTCTGCCGTTGGATCAGGTGATGCCGTAGATCAGCTTGTCCACGATAACCGCGACCTCAGGGATAACGAAGAATTTGACCAAAGCTCAGTAGCTGCCAAAGGAACTCTGCTGGCTCCGGATTTAAGTGTTTCAGGTAAAATTCTCCAGAGAAACATCAACTACGACAAAAAAACTCAGCAGGTTGAATATTACTTCCAGCTTAAAGTTACAGACATGAAAAGCGGTTTAAGATTCTGGCAGAAAGAAACTATAATAGGCAAAAGAGGAAGCAAAAAATCTGTTGCCTGGTAATAGATTCCTTAACTTAATTTAAAAGGAACAATAAAATGAAAACTTTAGCCTCATTATTAATGGTTGCGGTACTATTGTCTGTATCTTTTGCCGCGGATGATGTAATAGTCGTTGAAACCATAGGCCGAGGGCTCGAAAGAAACGAAGCCATCAAAGATGCCATCTACCTCGCTGTCGGCCAGGCAAAAGGCATTGTTGTCAATTCCGATGAGTATGATTTTGATTTCTTCTCAGCTTCGGTGGATGTCGATCGACAGGGCACAAAAAAAACCGCAGGTGTTGATGTTGTCAACGTTGAGAACACAGGCACCAGTTACAAAAACAAAATAAGCGGCGTAGTTAAAACCTATGAAGTGCTCGAAGAAAAAGAACTTGATGACGGCACATACGAAGTAAAATTGAAAGTCTATGTCTATGACTATACGCCTCTTGATCAGTCTGATAAAATTAAAGTTGCTGTAATGGCTGTAAATGTTAATAAGCGAAGCTATGTTTTCGGAAACACAAATATCCCAGGTCAGGAAGTTTCGAATCTGCTTACAAACAAGCTTGCTAATGCTTTGACGCAGACAAATAAATTTGCGGTTCTCGACAGGCAGCATATGGATAAGTTCGCCCGTGAGAAAAGAATACTCCTTTCCGATTCAGCTTCGCTTGCTGAAAAAGCAAAGATCGGGAAAATGCTCGGTGCCGACTATACGCTTATCGCTGAAGTTACCGATTTTGAGTTGATTAAAAAAACGATCACAGAAAAAGCAACCAATCATACCAGAACAGAATATGAAGCTAATTTCGGATTGAGTTACAAAATGATATCGCTTCCTACAAGCCAGGTTAAATTGGCAGATGAATTATTTTTGTCACTGGAAAATAAGGATATCAGAAAATTTACAAAATACTGGCAGCCTGAAAGATGGGACTACACCGATATTAAAAACGGCCTTTTTTCACAGGTCGCCAAGCAGACAATCGAAGTTATCCTCGAAAGGCTTTATCCTGCGAAAATTGCTTCTGTTCAAAAGCCTGACATTGTAATTATTAACCAGGGTGGCAAAACGATAATCCCAGGCGGTTTGTATCAGGTATTCATACAAGGCAAAGAGATAATCGATTCTGACACGGGCCTATCACTGGGTCAGATTGAAACACCAATAGCTACGATAGAGGTCAATAAAGTTCTTGCTAATATTTCTTATGCCCAGGTTATTGCCGGCGACTTGTCAAAAATT
>CAYZEH010000056.1:11019-14090 GCA_964477135.1 uncultured Pirellulales bacterium
AAACAAAAAAGCGGTTGTACTACTTAGCGGCGGATTAGATTCCGCTACAACATTAGCCATCGCGAAAGGCCGAAACTTCGATTGCTACGCTCTTAGCTTTCGTTATGGCCAGCGTCACGAAATAGAAATAGCACATGCTGAAAAAGTTGCTGATTTTCTCAGCGTTATCGAGCATCGAATTATGAATATCGACCTTGCGGCTTTCGGCGGCTCATCACTAACCGATAAATCCATGAAAGTTTCCAAAGATCGCACCAACATAGGCAAAGGCTCAATACCGCTGACCTACGTACCCGCAAGAAACATTATATTCCTCAGCTATGCACTTGCCTGGGCAGAAGTCCTCGGCGCATTCGATATATTCATAGGCGTAAACGCAGCAGACTATAGCGGCTACCCCGATTGTCGCCCGGAGTTCATAGAAGCTTTCGAAAAAACCGCAAACCTCGCAACCGCAGCAGCAGTCGAAAACAAAGGCACCTTCAAAATAAATACACCAATAATAGAAATGACAAAAGCCCAGATAATAAAAACCGGAACCGCTCTCGGCTTTGATTACTCTCTGACACATAGCTGTTACGACCCCGATGAGGCCGGCAGAAGTTGCGGCCACTGCGATTCATGCAAATTAAGACTCAAAGGCTTTGCACAAGCCAACCTGAAAGACCCAATAGAATACCAAAAATGAAAATTACAGAAATATTTTATTCATTACAAGGCGAAGGATTCCTGGCAGGGCGGCCAAGTGTATTCGTTCGCATCGCAGGCTGTCCGCTACGTTGCAGATACTGCGATACTCCATACGCCTGGTCAGATGAAAACGCCATCGATCTCACCATTGACCAGATTGCAGAATCCGTCAAAAAATACAATTGTCCCTCAGTTGTCGTAACAGGCGGCGAACCAATGATAAACCCGCAATTACCCGAATTGCTGAATAAACTAAAAGAAAACGCCTTACACATTACCATAGAAACTGCTGGCATAAAATTCGTCCCCGATTTGCTTTGCGACCTGATGAGCATAAGCCCTAAGCTAACTAATTCAATCCCCGAAGATGCCGCTGCCGCTAAAACTCATAACCAAAATTGCTTGAATATAGATGCCCTGAAACAGCTAACAGAAATTTATAATTATCAGCTTAAATTTGTAGTAGATACCCCTGAAGACCTTGAAGATATCCAGCAATTGCTCGCTGAGCTGCCCGCCGTCGACAAGGAAAAAGTAATGCTGATGCCCCAGGCCGCTACCCGGCAGCAATACCTTGAAAAATCCCGGATGGTCGCAGACCTCTGCAAAAAGACTCACTTCACATTTTGCCAGAGATTGCACATCCTCCTGTACGACAACCAAAAGGGCGTTTGAGCTTTTTGCGTTATGAACCTGCTGCTAAATTTCTAACTACTCACAACTGAGTTTTTTTGTTTATCCGCGGGTAAATAACTTTGGAACAGCACTTTATAACTTTCCTCGCGGAAATTTCTTACCCTGAAGGGTATAAAATTGCCGAAAAAAACTTGCTTAGCCGGTTTTTTTCGATAGAATACCTGTTTCAATGCCCAGGTGGCGGAATAGGCAGACGCGCTAGCTTGAGGGGCTAGTGTCCTTAGGGACGTGCTGGTTCGACTCCAGTTCTGGGCATTTTTTAATTTTATTATCGTTTGTTTTATTTTGCTAAAGCCAATGCACCCATTGGATCCCAGGGCGGAAGTACGATTGGTTTTTCTTTTAGAGCGTTTTGAAGTTTTTCAGACAGCATACTTTTCTTTATTGCGACTTCAAATACATATTCATCGAACCATTTGTCAGTAAGTATGTAGAAACCATCAAGGCCTTTTTTTTCGCTCCAGCTGTTTTCAACTCTCCATTTCCTTGGTTTTGAACCCAGGACATCTACACCGGTAAATACCATTGCATGAACCATCTGGCTGATATGGTAAACCATTCTCTGGGCTTTGGTCATGGGGAAATCTGTGCCATAAGCGCTTTCATAGTCATAGAGCTGGTCATCCCAAAGGCCGAGTTCGCCGGAGATTTTTTTACCACTGTCACAGCCGAACCATACAGGCTCACCATCCATAATAGTTTTCATTGCAAGTTCTTTAATAAGGCTGATGTCAACGTTGAGGTATATTATCTGGTCACCGCCGACAACGTTGCCAAGATACGCAATCGTCATGGTACGATTCATCGGACTGGTTTCGCGGGGGTCATTGACAAGGCAAACATATTCATCGATGTCGACAGTTACATATTTTTCCGCGAATTGCTTTGGTGTCATTTCGCCGTCACGATGGAAATTATTATCTTTGTCCCGCCACTGCCAGATAAATTTTTCCGGAGGTGTGCCCATATGAATGCATAGCATTCTGTAAATAACGGTTAGTGTTTCTTTTTTAACCTGACGCAGTTTTTTGATATCAGCTCCGTTGGCATGAAGTTTCCTTATGTTCATTGCACCTTCGTGGAGTTTTTTTCGCAGCATGAGATTCATTTTTCTGCTGTTGGAAGAGCTGAACGATTCCGGCATCGCTGACTTAGGAACTAAACCATGTTTTTTAACCAGTGAAACGAACATGTTCCATTGTCCCCCGTCACCAAGTGATGTCGATAAAAGAAAATCAATAACCCTGTCTCCGTCCGGACGATCTGCGGTGTCGATTATAGCTTCGAGCAGGTAATTTGAACGCTCAAATTTGTCCCAGAAGAAAACATAACTCTGGCTGAACTCGAAGTTTTCAATGTTCATTTTCTTTATCGCGCCTGCGCGGAGAAAATTCATTCCCGCGAACATCCAGCAGCGACCAGAATGTTTTTGATTTGTTACTTCCCAGTCATCGATTTTATGTGAAAAGGTATTGTCGATACTTGTCACTACCTTGTAATTTCGTGTAAGATTGTCGATGTGGTCTTTAGTTAAGGCATTTTGCCTTAGCCTGTTCGTAGGGTCCGCATTGAAATCTTTTTCCATCCGTGCCAGCTCTTTGGCACTGACTGGTTGTGCGCTTTCAGAAAGATCTTTAATTTCTGCCGGACTTACAGAACAAATAAATAAAGCTAAAAAAACAGTG
>CAYZEH010000057.1:0-13631 GCA_964477135.1 uncultured Pirellulales bacterium
AAAAGTGTGATTTTGTCGTGGTTAGTATATTCGTTAATCCGACGCAGTTTGGTCCTGATGAGGATTTTGATAAATATCCCAGGCCTATAGAAAAAGATGCTGTGATCTGTGAGCAGGCGGGGGTTGATCTGGTTTTTAATCCCACGGCAAGCGAAATGTATAAAGCTGAAAATATCACATGGGTTGATGTCGAGAAATTAGCTGAGCATTTGTGCGGCAGGTCAAGGCCTGGGCATTTTCGCGGAGTTACCACGGTTTGCGCGAAACTTTTTAATATAGTGAGGCCTGATTTTGCGTTTTTTGGTCAAAAAGACGCTCAGCAGGCGATAATTATTAAGAGGATGGTTGCTGATCTTAATATGGATATGGAAGTCGTAATCTGTCCGATAGTACGTGAAGATGACGGTCTGGCGATGAGTAGCAGGAATAAATATCTCTCAGCAGAGCAGAGATCGCAGGCTTTATTATTGCATAAATCGCTTTTACATGGCGAAAAACTGGTTAAAGAAGGGCTTCGGGATTGTGCGGAAATAAAACAGCAAATGACAGAAATTTTAAACGAAAGTCCTTTAATCAGCGTAGAATACGTTAGTATCGTTGATATTGAAACGCTTGCCGATGTCGAGGAGATAACAGAGATGGCTTTAATAGCTTTGGCGGTAAAGCTTGGGCAAACAAGGCTTATAGACAATATTATAGTAGACGTAAAATGAAATTTCGATATAATAAATGGCTTTGAAGTATTTGTTAGAGATTATGAGGTTGATATCATGTTAGTTAGTATGTTAAAGAGCAAACTGCACAGGGCAAAAGTTACAGATACAAAGCTGCATTACGCAGGCTCGATCGCGATAGATCCTGATCTGATGGAAGCAGTTGGAATGTTGCCTTATGAAGCAGTAGAAATAGCGGATGTGACCAATGGAAGCAGACTTAAAACTTATGCAGTCGAGGCCCAGAGAGGCAGTAAAGATGTAATTATTATGGGTGCGGCAGCTCATCTTGTCAAAAAAGATGACGTGATAATTATATTCAGCTTTGCCGACGTTGATATCGAGGAGGCTAAAACCCATAAGCCCAGCGTTGTTGCTCTTGATGAGGAAAATAACATTATAAAAAAGATATGCTAAATGCATCCTGAACTTTTTACGATACCTTTTACGACATTGACAGTTAAAAGCTATGGCACGATGATGGTCATAGGCTTTTTATGTTCTGTTTTTATTATTCGCAAACTTAGCAATAAAATCACCCCCGATCCGCAGTACATAATCAATGCCGCTTTATATTCATTGATCGCAGGTGTTGTTGGTGCCAGGCTGTTTTATGTTATCCATTATTTTGACAATTTTAAAGGCGACCTGCTTTCTGTTTTTGCGATATGGCAAGGCGGATTAGAGCTTTTGGGTGGGGTTCTTTTAGCAATTACTGTCATAATTCTTTATATGCGATATCACAAACTACCTATACGCCAATATCTTGATATACTGGCGGTTGCATTGATGATCGGGTTGGCATTTGGGCGGATAGGGTGCTTTCTGAATGGCTGCTGCTATGGCAAACCGACGGATATGTCCTGGGGTGTGCAGTTTCCTTATGACTCTTACGCATACAGAAGTCAGGTTTATGCTAATCCTGACAGGAACAGACTTGAGCCTCAGTTGGAATTGCCTGATGAGTTTTTTGGTTACTATGACGAAACTGGCAGTTATTATTCGGGGTTAAAGCCTTACGATAAGCTAAGTGATGTGCAGAAGCAAATGGTGGATAATGAAGGGCTTTACCGTTGTTTGCCGGTACATCCGACTCAGCTGTATTCTTCTTTGAATGGTATTTTTCTTTTTGGCGTGCTTTGGTTTTTCTGGCACAGATATGAGGGCAGGGGGAAAAAAACAAGGAAATATTTTGCCAAGCCGGGCTGTACCTTTGGGTTGATGTTTGTGGTTTACGGGGTTACAAGGTTTTTAATTGAGTTTATCAGGGACGATAACCCGTATGAATTTGACGGCATAACTGTTTCACAGAATATCTGTGTCGGGCTGATTATTTTCGGATTTGTGATGATGGTAGCGTTTCATTTGATCGAACCAAAAATGAGAATAAATAACACTACAAAAAAGTGAAAAACTTTTTGAACTTTTAGCGTTATTAGCGGATAATAGGGGCTGAACTTAAATATTATTATTTTGATCCAAAAGAACTATGGGAATTTACGACAGAGATTATAGTCAGCAGAATTATCAAAGTCATTTTCGCAATGCGCCGCAAATGAGAATGACGTTTCCATCTTTAACGCCGATGGTCAAAAGGCTTTTGATAATTAATTTTGCGGTTTTTTTCGTGCAGACGCTTGGAGGAGATGAATTTCTTACGAGTTGGTTCTCTGTTGCGCCATTTTCTTTGTTTTACAGTTTACAAATATGGAGGCTCATAGGCTATCAGTTTTTGCATGGCGATATAATACATATTTTCCTTAATATGCTGGGATTGTTTTTCTTAGGTCCAACATTAGAACAGCACTGGGGCAGCAGGCGTTTTCTATATTTTTATCTTGGATGCGGCGCAGCAGGTGGGTTGTTCTATATTTTTCTTGTTACAGTAGGTTTTTTACCACCTGGATTTTTGGTTGGGGCATCCGGTGCGATATTAGGGATGCTGGCGGCTTGTGCGATTTTATTTCCGCACTTCGTTGTATTTATCTTGTTTTTTCCTGTTCCCATCAGGGTAGCGGCTGTTGCGGGCACTCTTTTGTATATATTACTGATAATCACCAAATCTTCTAATGCCGGTGGTCATGCTGCTCATTTCGGGGGGATGGCTGCTGGGGCGGTTTATGTTTTCGCCAGGCCTTTCAGGGCAAAGCTAAAGCTGAAAATGCAGTCCCGCAGATGGGAGCAAAATCTTTCCCGGCAAAAAGAGGTTCAATTTGAGCTTGACCGGATACTTGAGAAAGTTCACAATCATGGTATGCACAGCCTTACGAGGAAAGAAAGGAACATCTTAAGGCGGGCGACCGAACAGCAGAATATAAAAAACAGAGGAACTTAGAATAATTTACATTTGATTTTTTTTCGGAGAGCTAAGATGAAACGCAGGTCATTTTGTTTGGCAGTTTTACTTTTTATTTCCATGAGTTGTTTCGCTCAACAGAGCAGCTGTTGCGGTACATCTTCCAGCAAGATATTCGAGCGATCAGTTTTTAGTAAAGGTGATGTCACTCGCCTGCAGCATGTCTTTGCAAAAGCTGCCAGGAAAGAGCCTATCGTTGTCAGCGTTATTGGCGGTTCTATTACCGAAGGGGCAGCAGCTTCTAAAACAGAAAACAGATACGGCAACCGTATTCATAAATGGTGGCAGGAAAAATTTCCACAGACTAAAATTAAATTTGTTAATGCCAGCATCGGTGCAACCGGTTCAGATATAGGAGCACATCGAGTTAAGGCTCATTTGCTGTCTTATGAGCCGGACTTTGTTGTTATAGAATTTGCGGTAAATGACGATATCAATAAGAAGATTGCTGAGACGATGGAAGGGCTTGTCAGGCAGATACTTTCATCAGGCAAAAAGCCCGCAGTGATGCTTCTGTTTATGATGGATATTAAAGGCGTCAGTACTCAGGCTCAGCATGTTGTTATAGGTAAACATTATGATCTGCCTATGATAAGCTTTAAAGATGCTTTTTGGCCAGAGATACAGGCTGGGAAAATTAAATGGGACGAAATTGAAAAAGATAGCGTGCACCCCAATGACAAGGGACACGAATATGCGGCAAAGTTTATTACATCCTATCTGGAATCGGTGCTGAAAGAAACTAATGTTGATGGCAAACTGCCTGCGATAAAGAGTAAATTGCCTAAGCCTAAAACGGCAAATATGTTTGAGCGAACAGAATTTATTACATCGCAAACGCGTGTTGCTTTTAAAAGCTCAGGTTTTTCAACGGATGTTAAAAGCAGTATTTATAGAGGTTTCTTCGGCAATGGCTGGTTCAGTAATAAGCCCGGCAGTATCCTTGAGTTTGAAGTTGATGGGACAGATTTGGGGATTATTTATCACCATGTTAAAGGTGATAGCGGTATAGTCGAAGTTTCTGTCGATGGTGGTGAGCCTGTGAAGATCGATAGTTATTTTGCTTCAGACTGGGGCGGCGGATTTGCCAAGTGGTGGTTAATTGCTGAAGGTCTTGACCCTGGTTTGCATAGAGTGAGTATTAAGCTATTAGAAGAAAAAAATAAAAAGAGCGGCGGTAACAATTTCAGATTAATGGCTTTGACTGCGGCTGGTCAATAAAAACTGCGGGATTTACCCCTGCGTTATTAAACAAATGGAGAAGTTATATGGCAGAGTTAGCACCAATGTTACTATCGGCGATTATCTGCGACCGGGTTATCTTTGACAGGATTACCGGTATGGCGAGCCTGATTAATATTATGCAGAATATTAATTCACCGAAGTTTCCGGTCAGACACGCTTCGCTGATATTTTTTTGTGAATTAACCGACGGCCATGGTGTAACAAAGACATCTGTAAGGCTGGTCGATGTTCAGAATGATGAAAAGGTATTGTTCGAGCAGCACGGCAATGTTGAATTCAAGGATGTAAAACAGGTAGTTTCGCTGGCGGTCAATTTGCAGGGGGTAGTATTTGAAGCACCTGGTGAATACCGTTTCCAGCTTTTAGCGAATGAGCATCTGCTCGGTGAAAGGCGAATTATCTGTAGACAGGTAAAGATGCCGCCGCAAGCAAAACCGCAGTAAAAGCGAATACGGAAAATCAAGTTGCTCTATAGCCATCGCTGAGTTTTATTTTTATATCATTTCAGCGGCACTGTCGGGGATCCATCCATCGCTGTTGTCGCTTAGCTTTATGTGCAGCCAGCTTCCTCTATGTTCGAGGATGTCAAATTCACAGCCCTGGTGCAGTGGGGCTTTGAAGCTTTGAGGGTAATTTTGACTGTCACCCTGGCGTGCGATGATTTTTATAGCGGTGATTACGCCGCAAATTTCATTTTGTTGTTTACCGGTTTCAAGGATGACCGAAGTTAAGAAACAAATAAAAATCAGTGAGGCTATTGTTGAAACAGTCAGGCAGGAAGTGTTTTTACCTCGCCATACCATCAAAGTCAGGCTAATGCAAACAATTGCAAAGCTGACGGATGTCACTATGAATCTGGTATTAACGGAAAAATCATAATGCCAGAAGAACAAAGTTTGCAGGACTTTCTTTTCTGTTTTGAGTTCGATCTTATCAATTCGCAGACTTCTCGCGAAAGCGAGATTCTTTTTAATATTAGTATCGGAATTATCCAGCTTTTCTGCTTTTCGATAATTCAGGATGGCTTTGCCGAGATAATTTTCTGATGATGCATTGGTGAGATTGTTTTGCATCAGATAAGCATTTGCGAGGTTGTAATAAAGTTTTGCGTTTTTAATTTTGTATTCGTTGATGATTTTTTCGTAATAGAGAATAGCTTTTTCGTAAAGTTTTTTCGCTTGCTGCGGGGTGTTTGTCGCGGCATTGGCATTCCTGAAAGCTTCATTTGCCTGACTGAAAAGTGTGTACGTCTGTTCATTATCTTCCGCTAATACGAAAGATGATAAAAACGAACAAATTATTAATACAGCTATTTTTGTTTTCATGATTGTTTCTTTGTTTTTTTATCAATAACAGTAATCAGATTTATGATTTCCTTTATTTTCGCAGGATCGATATTTGTTTGAACTGAGGCATATCGATATGCATGGCAGTCGGATAAGATAGATTCAAATTTTCCAGCAATTTCAGTTTCATTAGTTTTTTCAGCGATTATCCGACAGCAGTCGTCACTTGTCAGCGATCCTGCGACTTTGTTAAATCTGTCGCCTATAAATCCTGTCATTGCGGCTGCGGTTGATTCGTATTTTTGCTGATTATCGGAGTAGTCGATTTTTTTCAGTTGCGAGACAGCTTTTCCGGCGGCAGATTGTCTGCGTTTAGCTGCTGTTTTTTCGGGGTTGGTATGCGTTGCGATTTTAAATGAAAAACTTGCTATCAAAACCAGCAACGGCAAAAACCATGTTATAAAATATGCGGGACTAAATGCAGCCGAAGCTAACGAGAAGTGCTGGTTTTTCAGGACATCCGGGCCTTCATAATTGGCGGAGAGTCCTTTTTTAATCGCTTCTACCTGTTTGTTTACCGGCGAAAAGTTCAGACCTTCAACGTCAGCACCGGTGAGTATTTTTGTAGGTGCAACTTCAAGTTTAATGGGGGCTGTCTTTGCGATTTTATATTTTCCGCTACCGGGGTCGAAAAACGCCAACGGTATAGGTGGTATTTCTGTTACTTTGTCATTGTTGGCTCTTATTGTCTGAGTGAAAACTTTATAGCCTTTCTCGATTACAGATGAGCTTCTCTGGTCTGGTATTTTAAAATTGTTTTTCAATGTGTTGATAGCTTCCAGGTCAGGCCATCTTACAGGCTTTAAAAATGGATTGCCGCCTATTTTTATTGTCAGCGTTATCGGGTCGCCTACGCTTACTTTTGTTGGAGTAGCTGAGGCAGAGATTTTGTATCTTCCCAACAGGCCATAAAATTGCTTTGGTTTTTCTTCCGCCGGCAAAGGCAACACTTCGAGAGTTGAACTGTCGGAAGATACCATAAACTGTTTATACTGGTATTGAGCCTTACCCCAGAAATCCCTGCGACGAGTAACACCGACAGCTACAGAAGCTGAAACGCTCGAAGGGGGCAGTTCTATTTCGCCTGTTTTTTTGGGGATGAGTACTTTTTGAAACGAAATAATCGCTGCATTGGTGTCCTTGTAAGTTTTTCTTTCTTCCTTGAGTTGAACTTCCACGCCGTTGATTCGATGTGTGTTTTGCGAGGCAGATCTGTCATTTAAGGTTATGTCTTCAAAATAAAAATCATCGCTGTTGAAGACCGGTACATTAAAGCCCGCGTTTTTAACCTCGGTCAGAATTATCCATTCTAAGGTCATTATCACAGGCTGACCGACATAGCATTTTTCCTCGGACAAGGTGACATTTAGCAGCATTTTGTCGGTCGTGTCTGGTTTTAGTACGTTTATCGAAACAGGTTCTGTTTTATACTTTTTGCCGTCATAAGTAACCGTTATTGCGGGCAGCAGGACAGGGCCTGGTTCGTTGGCTGTCATATAGTAGGTCAGTTCAACTTTTCGGGTTGTTCTGCCATTGATTATCTGGGTTGAAGAGCTTGTGCCGCCTCTTTTGGGGTCGAATTTTTCCAATGGTGTCATGTCAACTTCACCAGCTTTGCTTAAGCCCTCAAATACGATTTTATAGGCAAAATTCTGTCCGACATAAATTCCGGCACTATCAACGGCAGCGTATATCTGCACCTGCGCCGATGCAGCACAAACAAAAATCATCGGCAAAAGCCAGATGGTGAGTATATATGGCTTGTATTTATTGGATACTTTCATATTACCAATCTTTTTCGACTTTCTTATAGGTAGCTCTTCGAAGTTTTTTTCTTTCTTCTTTTTGCTTTTGTTCTTTATCTAATATTTTTTGCGCGACCATGTCTTCTTCAGGCTTATCCTTCTGCTTATCCTCCTTAACCTGCGGTTGCTGCTGCTGGTCCTGCCCCTGATTCGGGTCATCGTCTGCCTGTTGCTGCTCTTGCTGTTTTTGCTGCTGATCCTTGTCGTCGGGCGATTGCTCCTGCTTTTGCTCTTGTTTTTCCTGCTGTTGAGGCTGATTGGGATCAGAGGAAGAATCCTGCTTTTGATCTTGTTTCTGCTGATCTTTGTTTTGTTCGTCTTTATTCTGATCCTGCTGGTTTTGCTTTTGTTGCTGTTGTTGCATTTGTTCTTTAAGTTGTTTAATAGTCATCTTCGCAACTTCAATATTTTTTGAAATATCAGCATTGCCTGAATCAGCGTCTTTTGCTTTTCGCCAATAATTTATACCGGTTTTGAAATCTTCAATAGCATTTTGAGGGTTTTCCTGAGCCTGACTTGCTGCTTTGTTGTAATAGCAGTTGCCAAGGTTGTAATTAGCTTTAGCGGACAAGTTTGGGTTTTTACTTTTACCCGCCAATTGTTTATACAGATCGACAGCCTTATCTATTTCATTTTGTTTGTACAGGCTATTGGCTTTGTTGAATGTAGGCTCAAGGGCTTGCGGGCTTTGGGCGGCAGCCTGATCATATTTCTCAATTGCCTGGGGCAGCTCGCCCTGATGGTAAAGCTCATTGCCTTGTTTGACTGCCTGATGCGCGGACTCGGCAAAGCCGACAGAAGCCATCATCGCAACTAAGCAGTATGATAATATTTTAAACTTTTTTGCGTTCACTTATCAGTGCCTCACAAATGATTAATATCATTGCCAGTGCCAGGAATACCTGGAATTTCTCATCATATTTCATAGTGGCTAAGGATTCAAGCTCTCGTTTTTGTGCTGAGGCGATCAAGTCCTCATAAATCTGCCCCAGATCAAGCGTTGTCCCCGGTTCAACCGCGAGATATTTGCCTTGCGGCGAGGCATAGGCAACTTTTCGCAGAGTATCAGCACCGAGTTTCGACCATACTTCCCGGCCTTGATATTTGAGGAAAGTTTTTTTGCCGGTTTCATCGGTAATCGGTATTCGACTGCCTTGGTTTTCATCGCCCATTCCTATAGCGATTATTCTTATGCCTTTTTGAGCAGCTTTTTCAGCGGCAGCTTCAGGAAAGCTTTCATGGTCGTCGCCGTCTGTTATCAGGATAATGTCTCTATACTTGTCGGTCTTCTCATCGAATATTTCTGTTGTTGCTTTGCGGATGGCGTCCCCTATCATCGTACCTCCTCTGGTGGTGCTTTCAGTATCGATATCATCCAAAGCCATCCTTACGAAAGTATAATCCTGGGTCAACGGGCATTTTACGGTTGTATTGCCTGCAAAAGTCACTATCGCAATGCGGTCGCCTCTGAGGGTGTCCATCAGGTCGTTGATGGCTATTTTTGCCCGCCCGAGTCTGCTTGGGCTAATATCCTCTGCCAACATAGAACGTGATGTGTCAAGCAGGATAACGACATCTCTGCCTGTTCGTTTTACTTTTTTAGGCTTAGGATTCCATTTTGGTTCAGTAAGCGCAATAATAATGCTTATACAGCCTACGATGAGCAGGGCAGCTTTGAATATCTGTTTTTTTCCGCTGACCGACGGATTTATTTTGCTTAGTAAGCTGGTCTGCGCGAGCATTTTAAGCATCTGCTTTTTTCTGGTAAAACACCAGATATATGCGGGCACCAGAATAAACAGCACCGCAAATAAAAACCATAACGCTTTTTCGTGTCCAAGAATCATATATCAAAATCCATCTCTAAGGTATCTTACGAAATATAGTACAACCGGCAAGCATTTCAAACGCCAACACTGCCAAAGCAGCCAATGCCCAGTACCAGAATTTTTCTTCATATTCAGTATACTGCACCGATTTGATTTTTGTTTTTTCCATGCTGTCAATTTTTTTCACAACATTATGCAGTGTTTTAGCGTTTGTAGCTCTTCCATAAAAGCCACCTGTCTTTTCCGCTATCGACTTTAGCAATCGTTCATCCAGCTGAGCATTCATAGCTATACCGAAAAATCCTCTTCTCACTGCGGAGCCTATGCCGATAGTGTAAATTTTTATACCCCATTTTTTTGCTAATTCCGCAGCTTCGATGGGAGTTTTTTCTCCTGCGTTGTTTACCCCGTCTGTCAGCAGGATTATAATCTTGTTTTTTATCTTGAAGTTTGTCTCTGTAGTTTCCTGTTCGATTACAGTTCCTTGTGAGAGCTGCATTTTTCTTCGCTGGATTTCTTCTTCAGCTTTTTTAAGTCTTGCTGCTGCAAGGGCGACAGCATCTCCGATAGCGGTGCCGTCCTCTTGTCTTATTTTTACAATTTCGGTATTCTTGAGGAAATTCAACAGTACATCATGGCTTAGCACTACCGGACAGACCGTGTCGGCGTATCTGGCGAAAGTTACCAGCCCAACAAAGTCACCTTCTCTGCCGGATAGTCCTTTTTTGTCGCCTTGAATGAAATCGGCGAAGACTTTTTTAGCAACTTCCAACCTGTTAGTTGTTTGTCCATAATAATCCATCTGCTCGCCCATGCTGCCCGAATGGTCGACTACGACTTCTATAACTACGCCCTCAGTAGAAATTTCCGAAAGTGTAGAGCCTTTTCGAGGTCTGGCAACAGCGATAATTAAAAGTGCAAGACATATATATCTGGCGATCAAAAGTATCGGTCTGAATTTGACTCGCCATGAAACGGGACATTTTTTCAGCTGGCCAAGCGTAGAAAATCTGATGGCTGCGGTGCGTTTTTTGCGCATCTGGAAATATGCCATTGCCGGCAGAACTAAAAGCAATAATAATGACCAGGGCGATTGAAATTCCATCTATACGTTTCCGTTCTCTATATTGTCCTCGGATACCGGGGTATCAGTTACGTCAATTTGTTTTTCCTGCGATTTTGTTTTCTCGACAAAGTCCCTGACGATTGTAAACGTCGATTCAACCTGTTGCTGGGCGGGGTGATGCTTCGCAAATTTCACAAGGTCGCATTGCTGGAGGAACTGAGTTAAGAGCTTTTTATCTTCTTCGCTCAGGGCAGCTGAATATTTAAGCTCTGCGAGAAACTCCTCGGTGGTTCTTTCCGGTGCGTTCAGCTCAAACCTGTCCTCGATGTAATGTCTTAAGATACCGCTGATTTTTCCGTAGAAGAGTTTTAGCAGGCCTTTGATGAGCAGATTTTCTTTTTCAAGCTGAGTTAGTTTTTCCAGAGCGATTTCGTGAGCCGGTTTATAAATGCGTGCAATAGCAGCCTGCTGTTTTTTTCTGGAATAAATGACTGCCATGAGCAGAATGAAAACTATCAAAACTACCAATCCCGCCGACAACCACAGCAGGGTGTTCATCTTCATTTCGACAACATCTTCGATATCAGCAATTTCAACAGGATTGTTAGGGTCAGCCACAATCGTTGTCACTACCTCGATATCTACAGGCTCGGTGACTATCTCATAGATTTTCTTACCATCATCTGTCGCTGTAAATTTAAACGTAACAGCAGGTAACTTCAATGTGCCTTCAGAGAAAGGCTCAAGCTGATAGTTATATGTTCTGACTATGTTATTGTTCGGATCGAGTCGGTCATTTTCCTTTTTCCATTTTACAACAGAGAAATCTTCTAAAGCTGTTTCGATGTCATCGATATCAACTTCATAATCTTCCGGGCTGACAGCAACAAGCTGAATGTTTAGAAGATCGGAAAGATTGATCCTACTTTTGTCGATTTTCTGATTGACTGCCAATGGTCCTTTTTCGTAAGGCTTAGTTATTTCATAGGCCTTTTGGGCATCGTCTGCTTTTTTCTGCTCACATCCTGAAATGACCAAAACCGCAGCGATCAAAAGCAATATATAATAAATATTTTTAGTTAATGTTTTTCTTCTCATTAGTACCGTCTGTGTCGCATATGGAAAAATTTTATCAAACTATTAATGTAAGGCTCATCGGTATTGATGTTTATAAAATCAACGCCGGTGGAGTTGAAAATGTCTTTTAATTCTTCCATTTTTTTGAGGTTATTATTTTTGTAAGTTTCTAAAAATTTTCTGCTGGTATCAGCGAACATAAACTGCCCGGTTTCTGCGTCCTGAAATTCGACCAGACCTAAACAGGGCAGATCTTTTTCAGCTTTGTCGAATACAGGCGCTGCGATCACATCGTGGCGTTTGTTCAGCAGGCTCAAAGGTTTTTTAAAGCCTGAATCGATAAAGTCAGAAACTAAAAATATGGTAGCTTTTTTGCGGATAATTCTGCTTAGATAGTCTAAAGCCATTGAAATATTTGTTTTCCTTTGCGGCATCTTGAAATAAAGCAGTTCGCGAATGAGCCTTAACACATGTCTGGAGCCTTTCTTAGGCGGAATGAACATTTCGACCTGGTCAGAGAATATCAGCAGCCCAACCTTGTCATTATTTTTCGCAGCTGTAAACGCCAAAACTGCGCAAAACTCAGCAGCCAATTCGTTTTTAGTTTTATCTATCGTACCGAAGTCGCCTGAAGCACTCAGATCGACCGCCAGTATTACAGTCATTTCACGTTCTTCGACGAATCTTTTTATATGAGCCTTACCTGTGCGTGCGGTGACGTTCCAGTCGATGGTTCTGATGTCATCGCCAGGTGTGTATTCTCGCACTTCGTCGAACTGCATACCTCGGCCTTTGAAAACGCTTTCGTATTGGCCGGCAAAGCTGGCATTCACCACACGACGGGTGTGTATCTGAATCTGCCTGATCTTTTTTCTTATTTCTTCAGGTATCATCTTAGCAAAAAGCCTCGCTAATTGTCACTATGGCACTTCAATATTATCAAAGATGGTTTGTATGATATCTTCGCTTGTTTTATCTTCCGCTTCGGCTTCGTAGCTTACTATTACTCGATGCCTTAAAACATCCATGCCTATACTTTTTACATCCTGGGGCGTAACATAGCCTCTTTGCTGCAGGAATGCATGAGCTTTGGCGGCGATTGCAAGGAAGATCGTCGCACGAGGTGAGGCGCCGAAGTTTATCATATTTCCTAAATCGATGCCGAACTGTTTAGGGTCCCTCGTTGCATAGACAAGGTTGACAATGTAATCTTTTATTTTGTCATCTATATAAATCTGGTCCACAACATTGCGAACATCGGCAATATCCGCAGGGCTGATGACCGGCTTGATATCGAAATTCTTATTTATACCAGCCATCCTGTCGAGTATCTGCCTTTCCTGCTGTTTAGTCGGGTAATCGATTTTCAGCTTTAACATGAACCTGTCGAGTTGGGCTTCCGGCAGTGGGTATGTACCTTCCTGTTCGATGGGGTTCTGTGTTGCGAGAACCAAAAAAGGCTCAGGAAGAGGAAAAGTTTCTTCGCCTATAGTAATCTGTCTTTCCTGCATTGCTTCCAGCAGAGCGCTTTGCACTTTAGCAGGTGCACGGTTGATCTCATCTGCCAGAATAATATTAGCGAACAGCGGACCCTTGCGGGTGTAAAACTGATCATCGCTCTGCCGATATATCTGTGTGCCTATCAAATCCGCGGGCAGCAGATCAGGGGTGAACTGAATACGTTTAAAATTTGCGCTGATAGCTTTTGCTAAAACTGTGACCGCCATTGTTTTCGCCAGCCCGGGAACTCCTTCCAAGAGAATGTGCCCATCTGCCAACAGCCCGATAAGCATTCTCTCGAGCATATAACGCTGACCGACAATTACTTTGTCCAACTCCGCAAATAAAGTTCTTACAAATTGACTCTTTTGCAGAACAAGATCACTAATCTGTTTTATGTCCATTGCCATTTAAACGACTCCTTACTTATATAAAACAATTTTACAACACTTTTTTAATTGAAACCATAAGACTATGGCCTTAGAAAATGTAACAACCGCGTAAATTTACGCATCTTCTCCTAAAAAGTTCCCATTATTATAAATTTTTGAGAGAATTTCAAGTCCTCAAAACAAACATTGTAAAAAAAATCCAGCTGTCAATCTAATGAAAAACAACTGGATATTGTTGTAAATCTTATTTATACCCTTCAGGGTAAGAAATGTCCGCGAATAAATCCGTAACTTGTTATTTT
>CAYZEH010000058.1:0-13446 GCA_964477135.1 uncultured Pirellulales bacterium
TTGCTGTAGCCTTTAAATATCTGAATAATCATCATAATACAAACACACGCATAGATTACCTTAGGAAACCAATTAGCAAAAGTTTCAAACCAGAATTCTGCCTTTTCAGCGGTTATATCAGCCAATTTCGCAGTTACTTCGTCAATTGTACCAGACTCTTCGCCAACATGCCAGAGGTCCATAAACTCACTCGGCAGTTGCTCAGCGATGAACCCTTCGCTCGTATTACCGCCCGCCCTTGTTGCATCGACGCCGCCTTGTAATAAGCGTTTCACAACAGCATTACCCGTTAATTCACAGGCTGTTTCTGCAGTTTCTATTGCCCCCAAACCAGCGGAGGAAAGCATATTAAAACTCCTGCAATACCTCGTCAGCGACAAATTGAAGATCGCTTTACCAAGTGCAGGAACCCACAAAACAGCATAATCAAGCCCATATCTCAAAATTGGAATTTTTTTACCCAGGTATAAAATTACTAAAACGCATATCGCTGGAAGATAAAAAATTGCCAGAATAAACAAAACCTGACCTAAAAAAGCATTCAACCCTTTCCCCTCGATCAAAACCACAGGCAAAGCCCCCACAGGCACAGCCATATGCAATATCAAAAGAGGAAATATCAATCCTGACCTTATTGTATTAACGATTTTATTTCGAAATCCGTACCATTTTGAAAGCAATTCAAGGGCTTTCGGTAGTTTGCCCGATCTTTCGGCAGCAGCTATCATCAAAATATCGAATTTCTCAAAGGCCCCGTCCTGTTGCTTCATTGCCTCGGCAATACCGGCGCCGGCTACTACCGATTGCTCTAATTTCTCCCAGGAACGCTTGTAACTGCCTTGCAAACCTTGATTTACAGTCTTAAAGACCCTTAGTATATCCAACCCAGCTTCGAGCATTGTATACATATTATGGTAAATCGCAGAGCGTTTATCAGCCAATTCAAAATCCTCTGAAAATATTTATCCATTTCCGGATAATAAAATATGTCCAATTAGCGAAATTTACAAGAAAATTATCAACTGGATATTTTTCCTGCGAAAAAATTGACCCTTTCTTGCTATTTTAAAAAAATAACCTATAATATAACTATCTTGCTAAAACAACTTCGATGCTTTTGCAGTACAGTTTGAATTGGTGAAATTAATATAGTCAGGAGCCTTCAATGCAGGATAAGCCAAAACTTGCAGATTTGCTTAATCAGGACAACTTCAGGCAAATAGAAAACATATTCCGCAAGCACTTCCAGTTCAGCATAGAAACACGAGATTTCCGCGTGAGGCAAATCAGTGATCTTTGCAGCAGCAACTGTCATCCTGAATTTTGCAAATTAGTGCTTGCGAATCCCACCTGTAAGAAAAAATGCACCAATCAGCGTAAGCAAAGCCTTAAAATAGCAATTGAGACAGGCCAATCCTACATCTCAATTTGTCACGCAGGCATCGTACTGGTTTGTGTGCCTCTGATGGACAAAGACAGGCCTTTAGGCGGAATGTATTTTGGCAAATGTCTCTGGTCGCCAGTAACAGATGCGATGGTAGATGATATCCGGAAAAAATTCTCAAATACAAAGATCAACACCAAAGCACTGATAAAGTCATTATCTAAATTACCTGTAGTTCAAGGCCGACAGATCCACCAGAGCGCAGAATTTTTGTTCGATCTGCTTTATGAGCTTTGCAAGTTTGACGCAAGAACAATAAGATGGAGACAGCAAAGATCCCAGCAGCAGGCAAAAATTGGCGAATTCATACATGAAAAAAAGAAACTCGGCACAGACTGGCAATATCCCCTCAAAAGTGAACAGGAACTGCTCGGAAAGGTTAAAATAGGTGACAGAACCGGCGCAAAAGAAATATTAAACTCAATCCTCGGCACAATCCTTTTCCACAACCCAGGCGATTTGGGCATCCTGAAAGCTCGCCTGCTGGAACTTTTGAGCATCCTGAGCAGAGCAGCTGTCGAAGGAGGCGTAAATATTGACACCATGCTGGAGAAAAACCTCGCTTATGTAAATAAAATAATGCAGATCAATAACCAATCCGACCTTTGCGCATGGATAAGTACCGCACTGAACGAGTTTATCGAGCTGGTATATTCAAACCAGGATGCCAAGAAGATGACCCAGATAAGACCAGCAATAAACTACATCGATGCAAATTTCGACAAGCAGATCACACTTACCGAGATAGCAAAAATGTCGTTTTTAAGCGTTTCCCGTCTGGCACACATTTTCAAGGAGCAAATGGGCATCACGATCATTGACTATCTGACCCATGTCCGCATCGAACGTGCAAAACAGCTTCTGCTGGCAACTGACCAGAACTGCACCGAAATATGTTTCCAGGTAGGCTACAACAACCAAAGCTACTTCACCCGAACATTCAAGGACATCGTAGGCATGACGCCTCGTCAATTCCGTTCAAGCAACCAACGCAGCGAAAAAATCTCAATACCTACATAAAACAGCATAAAATTATTATGGTAAAGGTTTTGCATTTATAAAAGTCTTATCTTGACAGCCGACCATGTTAATATCATACTATAACAGTTATTAGTATGGGATGTTGTTTATATAAACACAAATTTTGTTGAATTTTAAAGGGTTTTCGCTCTGTTTCAAGGAGCGATTTTTAACTATAACATGGCCAAAAATATTGCTATTTTAGGTTCTACAGGCTCTATCGGTGAAAATGCGCTCAAAGTCATTGACACACTCGGCCCGGAATACAATGTTTTGGCGATTACGGCTAACAGTAGTGTAAAGCTCTTAGCTGCCCAGGCGAAACAATACCACCCACGCTATATTGCTGTCACAAATGCCGATTATTACAAAGAGTTGGTTGACGAACTTGATGGTCTAAAGGTAGAGATACTCACAGGGGCCGATTCAATGGTGCAGATAGCCCAGCTGTCAGAAGTTGACACACTAATAACCGCTGTTGTCGGTGCAGCGGGGCTGCCGGCGGTATTGGCAGGCGCGAAATGCGGCAAAAGACTGGCTATCGCAAATAAAGAACCATTGGTTATCGCCGGTAAACTTTTAACAGAAACCGCATCTGCCAATAATGCTGAGATACTACCTGTAGATAGTGAACATTCCGCAATCTTTCAGGCTATTCAATCGGGCAGAGTTGATGAGGTGAGCCGGGTAATTTTAACTGCTTCAGGGGGCCCTTTCCGCGGTGCTACCAAGGCCGATATTGAAAATGTTACCATAGAGCAAGCCCTTAACCATCCTACATGGAACATGGGGCCTAAGATAACGATAGATTCCGCAACAATGATGAACAAAGCCCTGGAGATCATCGAAGCACGCTGGCTGTTTGATATTGAAGCTTCAAAGATAGAGGTCCTTGTCCATCCGCAGTCGATAGTGCATTCACTGGTGGAATTTATCGATGGCTCAATGATCGCCCAGTTAGGAACACCTGATATGAAACTGCCTATACAATATGCTTTGACGTATCCGAACAGGGTAGCTGGCATATCTGAGCACTTAAAGCTTGAACAACTTGGTACGCTGACCTTTGAGAAGCCGAATCTGGAAGTTTTTCGGGCGTTGGCGTTAGGAATTGAGGTAGCTAAAACTGCCGGCTCTGCTGCTGCTGTTTTTAACGGAGCCAATGAAGCAGCTGTGGAACAGTTTCTTGCTGGTAATATAAAGTTTGTCACTATAGTGGAATTAATCGAACATTGTCTTAGTAAACATAACGCCCAGACAGATGTCAGCTTGGAGCAGTTGATCGAAGCTGACCAATGGGCAAGAAGAGAGGTCATTCAATGCCTGAACCAAGAGGTTTATTAAATAAGAAGTTTAACCTGATAGTAAAATTGCTGCTCATAATCGCGATTATTTCCTTTGTCGCTACCAATTTTACTGTTTTCAAAAATATCATGTTCTCATTGATCGGCATCGGATTAGTAATCATAATCCATGAGCTTGGTCATTTCAGCGTTGCTAAATTCAGCGGGATAAAAGTCGAAGCATTTTCGATAGGCTTTCCGCCTGTACTGATGACCATAAAGAGAACTGAAAAAGGCTTTGTCATCAAACTGATCCCGAAAGTAAGCAAAGAAGGTGACATAGAAACCGAATCCTGTCTCTATCAATTCACCATAGGTAAAAAAGCAAAACCAGGTGAAACCGAATACCGTATCGGTCTGATACCTTTCGGCGGTTTTGTAAAAATGTTAGGCCAGGAAGACACCAAAGAGGTGGGGGAAAGTGACGACCCAAGATCGTACGCGAATAAACCCGTCTGGATCAGGATGGCTGTTATCGCGGCTGGTGTCACATTTAATGTAATAAGCGCGGTAATCATCTTCATGGTGGTATTTCTCATCGGAATTAAGCAAATGCCCGCGGTTGTCGGAGGAGTCAGAGCTGATTCACCGGCAGCAAAAGCAGGTCTGGTCGCAGGCGATGAAGTCATTTCCATCAATGGAGAAACCAGGGACCTGCAATTCATGCATCTTGCAATGGCTGCTACGATGGCAGGGCCTAATGAACCGATAGAGCTAAAAATTAAACATCTCGACAATTCAACAGCAGAATACAGTATTGTCCCGGTAGCCAGTGAGCAAGGCGGGCTGAAAACTTTGGGGATTTTCTCAGCTTTGACTTTGGAAATTTCAAAAGTCGATGACCCCAACAAAATGCTGGCTCAGACAGGGCTTTTACCCGGCGATGTAATAAAAGCTGTCGGCGGTCAGGATATACAGAATTATCTTGAGCTTGAAGAAATAATAACCTCTGTTTTAAATTCGCATGTCGCAGTTCTTGCTGACAGAATAAACCCTGAAATAAATAAACCGGCGCCCATAATAGCTGATATAAAATTGACCCTGGATCTGAGAACAGGCTCAAGTCTCGAAGAAAAAACTCTCGGCAATCTCTGCTCCATGGTTCCCAGGCTAAAAATTGTCGGTGTTACCAAAGATAATAATCTGAAAGTCGGCGATATTATTGTCAGGATCGGAGAGACTGATAATCCGACATATGAGCAGATGAGAGATATCGTTGCGAATTTTGACAAAAAACCACTCGATGTTGGCGTTATCAGAAAAGATGAAGCCGGCAAAGATCAGCTGTTAACAATTATAACAATACCTGAAAAAAACAAAGAAAACAGAGTGGTTGTAGGCATCGGATTAGATATTGACGTTAATAATGCTGTTGTAGCTAAAACAATAGACCCTAATAACGGCTTTGCAAAACTCGACATACCCGACGGCGCAACGATAACCGCTGTTGACGGAATAGAAGTATCAAACTTTTTCGACATCGCAAAAATAATCAACCAGAACTCCGACCAAAAATTAACTATTGATTACAGGCTTAATGACGAAATCGCAGGCGATGTAATGCTGGATCTTTCAGCAGTTGAAAACTTTAAACCAATAGAATCAGTTTTCCAGAGCATCATACCGTTTGAGCCTTTGGAAAGATTATATAAGGCCACCGGGCCTGTAAATGCGATAGCAATGGGATACCGCTCTACGGAAATGTTCATCGTAAACTCCTACCAGACACTGAAAAGTCTTATTTTCGGCTATGTAAGCCCGAAATATCTTTCCGGGCCTGTAGGAATTGTCACAATGAGCTATCGAATAATAAAAGACTATCCGCTGGTCTATTATATGAACTTTATAGGTCTGATCAGCGCTTGTATCGCAGTTTTTAACGCTCTGCCATTATTGCCGTTCGATGGCGGGCATATCGTATTTTTAGTTATTGAAAAGATCAAAGGCTCGCCGATAAATGAAAAGGTGCAGATGTATTTTCTCTATGCCGGGCTGATCGCAGTGTTGGCATTTGCTTTATATATTACTTTTAATGACTTAAGAAATCTTATAGACTATATTATCTGAATAAATTCGGGCATTATATACCCTTCAGGGTAAGAAATTTCCGCGAGGAAAGTTATAGCATGTTGTTTAAAAATTATTTACCCGCGGATAAACGGTAAAACTCAAGTGTGAATAGTATAAGTGTATGAAAAAGTGGATTTAGGATGAACCAAAAAAGAACCATCGAAAGACACGGCAGCGATGTTAAAACATCTGACAGAGATGTATATGAAGTGGTTTCATCAAAGCTACCGTCAAGGTTCAGCTTTGAACAGTACCATCAAAACATCATAAATTCTTTACTGAAAAGCGATGCTGATGTCTATACTCTGATAAGAAAAGAGTACGACCGACAACTAAATACCATTCAGCTCATAGCAGCGGAAAACCAATGCAGCCCATCCGTCTTAGCGGCATTAGGCTCTGTTGTGCAGAATAAAACCACCGAAGGCTTCATTGGTCATAGATTCCATGGCGGAAGCAATTTTGTTGACCAGATAGAATATATAGCGATAGAGCGTGCTAAACAGGCATTCAATGCCAAATACGCAAACGTTCAGCCACATTCAGGAACCCAGGCCAATCAGATCATCATGACTGCGATACTCGAAAAAGATGATACAATATTAAGTCTGGCACTGGATCAGGGCGGCCATGTGTCACATGGCGCAGGAGTGTCATTTTCGGGTAAGTTTTTCAATATACACAATTATTATGTTGACCGGAAAACATACCTGCTTGATTACGATAATATCCGTAACCTCGCTTTAAAGGTCAGACCAAAACTGATTGTCTGCGGTGCAGCAGCCTACTCAAGAACAATCGATTTTAAGAAATTCAGAGAAATAGCTGACGAGGTTGACGCATTTTTGCTGGCTGATATTTCTCATCTGGCAGCACTGGTTATAGGCGGTGCTCATCCTTCGCCGATAGACTATGCTCACTTTACCACAACAAGTACATATAAACCCGGCGGCCCAAGGGGTGGGCTTATCCTGATGGGCAAAGATTACGACAGGACATTTACTGTAAACGGTAAAAAAACCTCACTATACAAACGTATACAAAAGGCTACATTCCCCGGGGTACAGGGTACGCCTTACATGAACAATATCGCCGCTAAAGCTGTATTTTTCAAGGAAACTTTTACTGACCGTTATAAACAAAGACAATTCAAAGTTATAGAAAATGCTAAAAGACTTTCGCAGAATTTTGTAAATGCTGGTTATGATGTTATCACAGGCGGCACAGATAACCACATGGTTTTGATAAACGTTTCTAATTCAATTCCAGCGATGACTGGTATCATCGCTCAGCAAGTACTGGAAGAATGCGGCATAATTATAAATATGAACGCCCTGCCTTATGACACAAAACCAATGTCTGTCACAAGCGGGATGAGACTCGGAACGCCTATTGTCACAAAGAACAACATGGAAGATACGCAGATGGACGCCATATTTGAAATGATAAATATAGTGTTAAACAATACTGTAATATTAGACGAAAAGAACTACAAGGTAGATCCATCGGTTAAAAACCAGACACTTGAAAATGTTGCCCTGCTTTGCAATAAATTTTCGACTATCTGATTTGCATAATAAATATAGCTATAATAAAAACAGTATGCCTATAGTCTTGTTTCAGGATATCAAAAGTGGACCAGAAAGAAAACGTTAAGTTAGTAGTGACAATACCGGCTTACAATGAAGCCGCTACGGTGGGACAGGTCATAAACAGCATCCCCCGACAAATCGAGGGAATCGACTGCATCGAGGTTGTAGTCATCAATGACGGCAGCGAAGATGAAACTGAAAAAGCAGCTTCCGAGGCGGGCGCTAAGGTTGTCACTTTCACCCATAACAAAGGCTTAGGTGCAGCTTTTGGCCAGGGTTTTAAGTCAGCATTAGCTCTCGGCGCTGATATTATCGTTAATATAGACGCTGACGGACAATTCAATACGGACGATATCCCAAAGCTCATTAAGCCTATAATCCAAGGCCAGGCTGACATGGTTACCGCCAGCAGATTCGCTGACAAAAATCTCATCCCGGACATGCCCTGGATAAAAAAATGGGGCAACTTTCGCGTCGCTAACATTGTTAACAACCTCACCGGGCAAAAACTCCATGATGTTTCTTGCGGCTTCAGAGCATACAGCAGAGACGCTGCCCTTAGAGCTACGCTTATCGGTGAACATACCTATACTCATGAAATCATTCTCGAACTGGCTTTTAGAGGCTTAAAGATCATCGAAATTCCCGTGGAAGTTATCGGCGTTCGTAAAGTGGGCAAAAGCAAAGTTGCGTCAAACCTCTGGAAGTATGGATGGAACAGCCTGATTATAATGCTTCGCGCCTTCAGAGATTACAGACCTATGAAAGTTTTCGGCGGAATCAGTCTTTTATTTCTGATTCTCACTATTGTTACCGGGTTGTTTGTTTCTATACATTTTCTAATAGCAGGAGCTTTTAGGCCATATACATTCGTTGCCTTTTTTACCGGTGCTTTTGCTTTTATTGCCCTTCTTTGTTATATTACTGCTTTGCTTGCCGGAATGATAAACAGGCTAAGAATACTTCAGGACGAACAATTATTTCTGCTTCGAAAACAGGAATACAATAAAGAAAAATAAATTATTAATAATGTCCAGGTGAATATGGCAAAAAACAAAAGAAACGCTTCCAAAATTCCGCCTATACAGGTAGACCTTACCGAAAAAACTGAACTCGAATTAAATTCTGCAATCACAAACCTTAAACGTTTTGACTATATGATCGTACCAGCCTTGGCTTTTATCGCCGCGGTATGGGCTTTCTTTCATGTTGGTACTTCTATAGAGTGGGACGATCTGCTGTACATGAATCTCTCTCAGTATACAACAAAACAGGGTTGGGTTCTCAACCGCTATGGCCATATTTATTTGCAGAAATTTTTTATGTTCCTGCTGAATGATTCTATCGCTGGTGCAAAAGCCTACTGGTGCTTCCTGTTCTTTTCAACGTCACTGTTAGTCTACTATTGCGCCAAACTCATCTCAGATAAAAAAAGTTACCTCGTCGCAGCAATATCGATGATGTTTTTTATCGTCCAGCCTCTTTTTGCACGCTACGCCGGTTGTACTTTCGCCGACGCAACTGTAATGTTTCTCGCAATGCTCGGCACATTCATATACCTCGGATTCCTCTGCGAAGATTCAAAACATCGCAACTGGTTCATTCTTTTTCTTGGTATGATCTTTCTCTGGGCGGTAAAGTCAAAAGAAACAGGGATTTGTCTGGCACCGCTTTTCCTGTCGCTCGGCCAAGACAGTTCAGGCTCCAGAAGTTTAAAAAGATTTATCACTGAAGCAAAATTCGCAATCATCGGTGTCTTTTCAGCTTACTTAATTTTAATGCTATGCGATCTTGCATTTATGGGAGACTTTTTCTTCTCGCTGAGACCATCAAGCTGGCAAGGCGTATTAGGTTTTAATTTCCGCGTGCCACATCAAAAAAAAGCAATGTCATCGTGGTATAGTTATATCTCATCTCTGGCGTTGTTCGGCCCTTTTTTGCTGTATATAATCGCAGGCTGCAGGCTTCCGGAAAAAGACCCGACAGGTAAAAAATCTTTTGCTTGGCTTGTGCCTTTGGTTGTATTGTTCTTCCTGAGCTTTATACGAGGCAGATGGCACATCGTTCCAAGGTATATCGCACCGATCATTCCCGGTGTCTGTGTATGGGCTGGACAATTTTTCGCTTTTGACTTGAAAGGCAAAAAGTTCTTTGCCAAATTAAATATTGCAATTTCTAAAAAACTTATCGCAGCTGTTTTAGCTGTCATTGCTTTCGTAGTACTATTAATAATTATGAGCAAAGTCCCACACTGTGTCAAAACATTCCGTGTTAAGGATGCAGCAAAATTCTACGCGGTAGCAATAATGCCTTTCGCTGTCACATTGTTATTAATAGTATCCGTGCTTTCTAAAAAAAGAGCTTTCTCAGCATGGTTCTTTACCATACTGGCATTTTTCATGTTAATTTATTTTCCACTAACCCAGGGCTTCAAATCGCTGAAAAATGAAGATGTAAAGCGTTCGAGTGAGTGGCGATATCAGCCTTACAAAATCTTTGCAGATCAGCTGAGATTTGATAAAGATGTAAAAATACTCATCTCCAAAGACATCCACAAACGTTCGTGGATGCTTGGCAGAGATGATAGATCACACTGCTGGATGTTTAATATTTTCTTTAACCAGCAATTTGAATATGACCAGTTTATCGATGCTGAATTTAGTGACATAACCACTACTGAGTGTACCTTTGCATTTTTAACATTTGACGACTGGAATAAACTTACCGAAAAGAAACTTGCTGCTAAATTGCAGCAAAAATACGAAATAAAATCCGATAAAAAAATTGGGGTTGTCTTTTTGAAAAAACGTTAAGACCTGTAATTTTTCATGAAATACACTAAGGAACTATCAGCAAAATACATAGGAGAAGTTGAACATGCCGTGATGGCTTACTCCACCGATCCTCAGATAAGAACCGGCGCTGCTTCAGGTGGTGTTGTCTCTGCGATTCTGATACACCTACTTGAAACATCTCAGATAGACGCTGCGGTTGTTACCAGGATCAAATATGGCAAAAAGATCGATTGCGAAGTAATACTTGCAAAAACAAAGCAAGAAATTTTGTCAGCACGGACAAGTAAGTATATTGACGTACCTGTAACAAGAGAAGCTGTGAGGCTAATCAAAGAATTCTCGGGAAAAGTGGCAATTGCGGCTTTGCCTTGTCACACAACAGCACTAAGAAAGCTGTGTGAAAAAGACCCACAGTTGGCTGAAAAAATTAAATTAATAATTGCACTATTTTGCACTCATAGCTGTGACCGATACTTGCTTGATGCGGTTATTGAAAAAAAAGGTATCGACCAATCCAAAATTGTCGATTTCGCATTTAAAAGAGGTTGGTGGCGAGGAAAATTAGAAATAGCAACAGAAGATGGTGTTCAATATTCATATCCATCATCCCATTTTAGTAGGTATCATAACCTTAATTTTTTCTGTATGGGTAGATGTCTAAGATGCCATGATCATACTGGCTATGATGCAGATTTTTCGTGTGGCGATGCTTGGCTAAAGGAAATGAAAAACAATCCTATAAAGCATACTATAATTTTAACCCGCAATAAAATTGCAACTAAAATATTTGACGAAATGGTCCAGCAGAAAAAGCTTGTCTCGCAGGACATTGAAACCAAAACTGTTTTTCGGGCTCAAAAAAGATCTTTCATTTATCATTACAACGTTACCGCACGCTCTAAAGTCGGGAAATTTTACGGTGTAAAGATCAAAGACACGGTTAAGGCTAAGGTCCGCTGGAATGACTGGCTTGCGGCACATATTATCATGATTAATTATAAGCTGTCACGAAACGAAAAAACTCGTAGATGGATAATGAAAATCCCCAGGCCTATCATTTATGTTTATTTCCTTTTTTTAAAATTCCTTCAGAATTTCTGATAAGCTCTGAATAATTATACCCTTAAGGGTAGTAAATGTCCGCGAATAAGTCCATAACTTCTTATTTTTAAGTTACTTACCCGCGGATAAACGGAAAAACTCAGTTGTGAGTAGTATGCTATGAAAAAAACAATTGCTATAACAGGTGGTTCTATATCCGGCAACAAAGGCGCCGAGGCCATGACAACTACTGTTATCCGCTGCCTGCGAAAAGAATTTCCCGATGCGAAATTTATCTTATTCACGCCATATAAAAAAGCGGATATCGCCTTATTAGATAAGTACGAGACTGTCACCCTCGCTGACAGCAGCCCTGTAGCACTGGTAATTAAACATTTGCCTTTAACGTTGCTCGAATGGCTTTTAAAACTGCCGTTCAGCTCACTGTCATCCGACACAAAGCTTCTAAAAAAAGCAGACATTCTGATTGACGTAGCAGGCATTAGTTTTTCCGATGGCAGAGAGATTTACCTGCCATTTAACGTTTTAACAATTTGGCCTAAGTTGCTGCTTCGGGGGAAAGTCGCAAAAGTCTCCCAGGCATCGGGCCCTTTTAAAAACAGAATAAACAGAATACTCGCAAAATGGCTCATACCAAAATGTTGTTATCTGGCGGCAAGAGGCGCTGGCACCGTTGAAAATTTAAAATCTATAGGCCTATCTGATTTTGATTACTGTCCCGATATAACTTTTGCTCTGAATGACACCGCTGAGATGAATGTACTCAATGAAAAATTAGCGTCATATTTAAACTTTGGCGATACCGGCAAAAAAATCGTCGGCTTCTGTCCCAGCTCAGTTGTATATAAAGCCTGCCAAAAACTAAATATTGACTATGTAAAGATAAACGCTGAGTTTACAAACTATCTCTTGCAGCAAAACTACCGTGTCCTGTTTATCCCTCACAGCATAAGACCTGCGACAGATAAACTTAAAAACAATGACCTGCCGATAATAAATAAAATCGCTGAGCAAGCTGACAGCAATGAAAATATAAGCATTATTACCGATGAGTTAAACTCCATCCAACTAAGAAAATTAATAGGTCAATGTGACCTGTTCATCGGTTCACGTTTCCATAGCATGATATCCTCTCTTTCGATGGCGGTGCCGACAGCAGTTTGCGGCTGGGGACACAAATATTTTGAAATACTCGATTTGTTTGGTCTAAGGGATTATGCAATTGATTATCACCAGTTATCACTCGATGGAATGAAAAAAATCTTCGAAAAACTCCAGACCAATTCCGATGACATACACGATAAAATAAACTTAAGCTTGCCAAAGGTCTGTGCTGATGCAAATATCCAGATAGATGCTATTATAAAACTGCTGAAGAACGATTCAACAGCGGACGGAGCTAATTAAAAAATGGTAAGATGGCTTAAAAATATTCTGGCTTTGGCAATAGTTGCCTTTCTGTTTTGGTATTTAGCAAAACATTGGGATCAGCTAAAAGTATTAATGGAACTT
Source organism: uncultured Pirellulales bacterium (assembly GCA_964477135.1). Classification (GTDB taxonomy): domain Bacteria; phylum Planctomycetota; class Phycisphaerae; order Sedimentisphaerales; family Anaerobacaceae; genus JAGLTN01. Next base: position 12,839 of record CAYZEH010000058.1, read on the forward strand.
AGCCCAACCAAGCTCACCATAATGTATATTCTTACAGCCTTAATTGCTTTTATAAGTGCTAAGGTACTTCAGTATCTCGTAATTCCACTCAATATTAAACCGCCTTTATGGGAAATGTTTGGCCTTCAAAACGCTGCACTGCTTTTAAATTACGCTCCAATGAAATTTGGAACAATATTCCGTGCGAATTATTTGAAGCTGCATTTTGGTTTGTCTTATGCCCATTTCGCCACATTCTTTCTTTATATGACGTTCTTAATGACACTTACAGCATCAATAATAGGTGTCATAGTAATTTTGCCGGTTTACGGCATAGCGTCTTATGAAAACCAAATCCTTTTTTTAATCTTTTTGGTTGTAACAATCGGCTCTTTCGCATTTCTTTTTTTTCCACTGCCTGTTCCTAAATGGCAAGGCAGGGCTTTTAATTTACTCAGGAACTTTCTTGCCGGCAGATCTCAAATTGCTTCTAATAAAAAGATAGTCGCAATTTCCGGATTACTTTTAACTTTCAATTTCATTCTCACAGCAGTCAGGCTTGGAATAATATACAATAGTCTTGGCCAACACTGTCATCCAGCGGGTTTTCTTGTATTAGGTGCTATCGG
>CAYZEH010000059.1:0-13342 GCA_964477135.1 uncultured Pirellulales bacterium
GGTGAAAAAAGGTAAATTTTTGAAAGCCGATTTCCCTCGATCCACATAAAACCACCTGCTTTCACCCAAAAAACACATCGAAAAACAGAGCAAGAAAACTTAAATTGCTATAGATCAAGCAATATTTTTCCTGTAATACCGTTCATGCTAATAAATTTCCGCGAATAAATCCGTAACTTCTTATCTTTGCGTTAGTTACCCGCGGATAAAGCAAAAAATTTAATTGGAATTGGTATAAATCCTTTTTTAGCGATAGTAATTTCATTCAGAACCGACATCCTGTCGGCATAATTGCATTGCCTGCCGGTAGTGCTCCAAAATATAACCCTTCTCAGGCCCACCCAAATGCTCCCAGGGCAAAATCTCATCCTCAGCAAAGCTCTTTTCCGCCTGCTTATTAATATCCATATCATACTTAGCAAAAGCCGCTTCCCATATCTGGTAATTGAACATTTCTCGCCACAGGTCAAATCTCGCCCCGTTTCTCCACGCTTCTTCAATTACTTTCCCCAGCCGTCGGTCACCTCTGCCAATTGCAGATTCCAAAACGCTGCTCCCGATATCATGAAATTTAAACTGCAAAAACCCCGCGCGGAGCTTGAATTTTTCATTGAGAATTATCTGCTTAGCCTTGTCGAAATAAGCTTGCCGCTGTTGCCCTGACCAACCCAAAGGCGTATGAGGCTTAGGCACAAGCCAGCTGACCGCAACATTAATATTCGCGGTTTTGTTGTCGATTCGTTTCCTAAGCTTAGCAAGTTTATAAGACAGATGAACGATTTGTTTAATATCTTCCTCAGTCTCTCCCGGCAGCCCCGCCATGAAGTAAAGCTTGATCCTCTGCCAACCCGCCTTATAAGCAGCTTCAACCGCAGCGAACAGATCTTCATCTTTAATAAATTTATTCACGATCCGTCGAACTCTTTCGCTGGCAGCCTCTATCGCAATCGTCAGCCCCGATTTCCTGACCCCCGTCACCAACTCAGGCAGCAGCTTTAATTGCTGATCGACTCTCAACGATGGCAGTGACAGGCCTACATGTTTTTCTTTGAAATAGTCATGCAGCTCCGTCGTCAGCTCCTCCAACTGCGGATAGTCTGCCGTCGAAAGACTCAAAAGGCTCACAGTATCAAACCCCGTAGCCTCGTAAGCAGCCTTAGCGATTTCGATTATCTTTTCCTTACTCCGGAACCTTATAGGCCGCCGACAAAAACTTGCCTGACAAAATCTGCACCGCCCCGGACAGCCTCTCATCACTTCGACAGAGATTCTTTCCTGAATAGCCTCGGCAAAAGGCACTATTGGTTTTGTCACCGCAGCCGCATTTTCAAAATCTTCAACAACAGCATTACTGAAACTTGTTAAAAGCCCATCCCGTTTCGCTGTAAAAGATTTCACTTTGTCATTTTCATATTCAAACTCATAAAAGCGGGGCACATAAGCCCAGCTGAATTTTTTCGCAGCCTCAAAAAGAATATCTTCTTTACATATCCCTTTGGTCTTGCCCTGCTTAATAAGATCAGCAAGCTCAACAACAGCCTCTTCACCTTCACCAATTACGAACAAGTCGATAAATTCCGCTATAGGCTCACAGCAATTGCTCATCCCGCCGCCGGCAATAACGATCGGATCACTTTCTTTTCGTTTCGCCGAGCGTACCTCAAGCCCCGCCAGATCAATAACATTCAAAACATTAGTATAGCAAAGCTCATTAGTCAGACTAAAGCCAATAACATCAAAGCTTTTCAGATCTGCTTTCGATTCCAGCGTAAACAAGCCCAACTTTTCTTTCCGCAGCATCTCTTCCATATCCACCCAGGGCGAAAAAACCCTCTCTGCTGCAATATCGTCATAGCTGTTAAGAATATCATAAATTATCGCGATACCACTATTGCTCATCGCAATCTCATAGACATCCGGAAAGCAGATAGCAACTCTAAGCCTGCATTTGCTAAGGTCTTTCTTAACCTGATTAACCTCACCGCCAATATACCTGCCAGGCCGACGAACAAAAGGCATAACCTTAGCATTGATCTGATCTTCAATTATATTAACAATTTTTTCATCCATCGCGGCATTATACAGCAAAAAAAAGAATTGTTGAATAATCTTTCAGCAAGAATTAGAATCTATATTCCGTTTTACTTGTTGAAAGGCTTATATGAATAAAACTAAAACATTGATTATATATATAATTGTTGCCCTGATAGTCCTTACAGGTATTGCGATAGTACACAAAAAAAGCAATAGGCTGGTTGATGTAGATAGCGGCCAACGAGTCATAATGGGCACTTTCGTTCGTATTATCGCGGTGGCCCAAAACGAAACCATCGCACATAAAAGTATCGATGCTGGTTTTGAGAAGTTTAAAATGGTTGACGAGCTGATGAGCACTTATAAATCGCAATCGCAAATTACAGCGGTTAATAACAACGCATTTGAAAACCCAGTCAAAATAAGTCCCCCTTTCATGGACGTTCTATTAAAAAGCATCGAATACAGCAAACTAACCGAAGGGGCCTTTGATGTCACCGTAGGGCCGATTGTAAAACTTTGGCGTGATGCGGAAAAGGCTGACAAATTACCAACCGCCCAGCAGGTAGCTCAAACCAAAGCCAAAGTAGGTTACGAAAAACTTATCATCGATCCCAATAATATGACAGTCAAATTTACAGCCGAGGGGATGAAGATAGATTTGGGTGCGATTGCAAAAGGTTACGCCATCGACCAGGCCATCGAGGCAATGCAAGCCGTCGGCGCAGTCGGGGCAATGGTAGATGCAGGTGGGGACATAATGTGTTGGGGCAAGCCTCAACCCGGCAAAGATAAATGGATAGTTGGCCTGCAGGACCCAACCAAAGCCGACCAGGTAGGGCTGGCGACTTCGGTAATGCTCGTCTTAAAGCTTGATAACATGGCAGTTGCGACAAGCGGCGACTACCAGCGATTCGAAATGATCGAAGGAAAAAAATACAGCCACATTATCGATCGCAATAAAGCAGCAGCCAGCGAAGGCCTTAGCAGTGTTACCGTGATATGCGAAAAAGCTGTAGATGCCGATGCACTGGCGACCTCGGTATCTGTTCTCGGCGTTGCAAAGGGTTTAAAGCTTATCGAGTCACTCGACAGCACCGAAGCGATACTGATCGAATCAGCCAGCAGCGAACTGATAAAATCCAGCGGGGTCGATAAATATATTTTAGAAAGCCTAACAAAGGACAACCAAATGCACAAAACATACCAGGTTCGCAAAGCGTCACTCAAACCAGAAATCAAAGGCCTATGGGATGGCAGCGTTTGGAAAAATGTCCCACCTCTGAAAATTAATAACTATATGGGCGCCGAACCAAAGCACAAACCAGATACCCAGGCTAAGCTGCTTTACGATGAAGATTTTCTTTATGTAATTTTCAAAGTTGAGGATAATTATGTTCTCGCGACCGCGGAAAAATATCAGGACAGCGTCTGTCAGGACAGCTGCGTAGAATTTTTCTTTACCCCATCCCAGGATATAAAGACAGGCTACTTCAATATAGAAATCAATTGCGGCGGAACAACGCTATTTCGTCACCAACTCTCTCAAGGAGTAAGTGAAAACAAGGTAACAGAAGAAGACTTCAGCGAAATGCAAATTTTTCACAGCGAAGACAAAATAATAATTCCCCAGAGGAACACCCCGACCACATGGACAGTGGAATATAAACTCCCCTTTAATTTCCTAAGTAAATATGCCCGGATAGACAAACCCAAAGCAGGGGTAAAATGGCGGGCTAACTTTTACAAATGCGCCGATGCAACATCAAAACCTCATTGGCTCACATGGTCTGTTGTTGACAGACCAAAGCCCGATTTCCATCAGCCTGAATTTTTTGGAACATTAGAATTTTTATAGTGGTTATTTTGAAACGGGCCCTTTGGTTACGATAACTTTTGTCGGGCATTTTTCCATTGCAGTTTCTATAGCTTCTGCAGTTTCTGTAGCTTTCGATGGAGTATATTTTTTGTAATCCACCTTAGCACAATTATTTTCTACCGTGAACAGATCGCTTTGTTTCACGCACAGCCCGCACCCGATACAACCAACTTTACACATCTGGCGAGTGTTTTTGCCGCTTTCCTGACTTGAACATGCCACAGTCATCATATTTTCCTGGCTGAACGGAATCATCTCTATCAAGTCACGAGGACAGGCAGATACACATGCGCTGCAACCGGTACATTTCTCATAATCCACAGTGGCAAGTCCATCGACTATTTTCAAAGCTTCGAATTTGCACGCATCAACGCAATCGCCGAATCCAAGACAACCGAATTTACACGCCTGTACATTTGCCAGAGCGTTAGCAGCCAGACAAGTGCTGATACCTTTATATTTTCCGAGGAAAGTTTTGTCTTCTGTATGTGCTCGGCAGTGGATTATTGGTCTTAGAAGATGACCTCCGCCGGAGATTTGCAGGTTCAAAATTTTAGCTATTTTTTCACAGACGGCATCTCCACCAGGTGCGCATTTACCTATAAGACTTGGGTTATTAGCAACAGCTTTTGCATAAGAAGCGCAGCCCGCATATCCACATCCGCCGCAATCTATCTTCGGCAGCGATTCGAGTATCTGCTCAACTTTCGGGTCTTTTTTAACTTTGAGTTTTTCGCTCGCTATCAGAAGTATAACAGCGAAAAGAGTTCCCAGCCCCAGCATCGTCAGCCCCGCTGGATAAGCATTTTTCCATAGCTCAAAAATATCAGCTAAAATCATTTTATCATTCCCGCAAAGCCCATGAATGCCAGTGTTAAAATTCCCGCTGTGATAAGGGTTATCGGTGCCCCGGCAAAGCAGTCCGGCACATCAACAAATTTAAGTTTTTCTCTGATCCCCGCCATTATGCAAATCGCCATTGTAAAACCGATCCCCGCGCCAAAACTTAATACTACCGCCTCAACCAGGCTGTCAATTCCCCAAAGATTGATGAAAAGGCACAAACCAAGGATCGCACAGTTAGTCGTAATCAAAGGAAGAAATATTCCGAAGCTTTCATACAGCATCGGAAAAAACTTACGCAGATACATCTCTACCAACTGAACCGCCCCTGCGATAACAAGTATGAAGCAGACGTACCTTGTTACTTCCAGCCCTAAAGGCATAAGGACCCAGTTATCTATGATCCAGGTAAGTGTCCCGCTGATAGTGACAACAAACGTCACTGCCATTCCCATTCCAAAAGCCATATCGATCCTGCCCGACACACCAAGATAAGGACAGATGCCGAGAAACTTTGTCAGCACAAGGTTGTTAACAATTACTATTGATATAAAAGCCAGTAATAAGGTTGTCACTGTTTCCATTTGAAATATCCTTTACGCCTGCTTCTTTTTACATATAACATTTACGATAGCCAGCCCAAGCCCTAATGTCACAAAAGCGCCAACAGGAAGCATCATCGCTGTCCATGGAACAAACCATCCGCCCACTTCAACAGTTGGCAGTACTGTCAGCTCAAATATCTTCCCCGTCGAAAGCAATTCTCTTACCATCGCCAACACACACAGCGTTATCGTAAAGCCGGTTCCCATTGAAATCGCATCAACAATGCTGATGAGCAAACCATTTTTGCTTGCACAAGCTTCCGCACGTCCGATGATTATACAGTTTACAATAATAAGTGGAACGTAAGGCCCAAGTGCCGTACTCATCTCAGGCCCAAACGCCTTCAGCAGCAAATCCGCTATCGTCACAAAAGTTGCTATCGTCAAAGTGAACATCAATATTCGCAGGTGTGGCTTCAACAGATTACGCATCAGCGATACCACGATATTGCTGCAAACCAAAACAAATATCACACAAAAACCCATCGTCAACGCAGGCTTACATGCAGCAGTAACCGCTAAAACAGGGCACATACCGAGCAGAAGCCGAAATACCGGGTTTTCCTTCCATAGGCCCGCAAGCAGTGTTGAACTGATTTTGTTTTCATTACTACTCATCTTGAATCATTCCTTTTTCAAGCATTTTAGTTTTTAACTGTAGCATAGTATTGTTTATTATATCTACCACAGCCTGACTGCTGACGGTAGCTCCGCTTATTGCCACGATGTCTGAATCTATCTGGTCAGGATTTCCGGTTTTTACCAGGCCGAGCTTATCAGTCGGTGCACCGGCAAATTGGTCACGATAAAACGAATTCGATATCCTGTCGCCAAAGCCGGGCGTCTCATTGCTGGCTAATACCGAAAAGCCCACTATTTTCTCAAAACTTTTATCTACAACAACTATCAATGTAACTTTATCCGCAAAGCCCGCACCGAAAGCCTTAAAAGCCCAACCCTGACATTGACCATCAGAAACAGCCTTGTATATTTCGACATCGACATCAGCCTGCTTCTGAGATTTTATTGTGACTGATTCCTGCTTTGGAAATTCATTTGCATCGGGCATAAGGCTCTTCAGCTTGTCGGTGACTTTATTTGCATTGTTTGCATTGATCCTGTCAATCAAAGCTGCATTGGTAACAGCTATTAACAACCCGAATACAAAGGCTGAAACTACCAACAACCAACTTTGCTGTATGAAATATTTTATTTTAAGCATTGGGTTTGCCTCCTTGCGGCACTCTCTTACATAGCCTGTCTATCAAAGGCGATAGTGCATTCATCAGAAGTATTGCGTACATTACACCTTCGGGATATTCACCTACGATCCTTATAAGCATAATCATTGCTCCGACACCGACCCCAAAGATTACTTTGCCTCTGTTGGTCAGCGGCGCAGTCACAGGATCGGTTGCTATAAAGAACGCGCACATCAACATACCGCCCGTGGTCAAATGCATTAGCGGTGACATATATATTTGCGGGTCGATCCAGTAAAAGATCAGAGCAAACAATACCGCTGATGCTATAACCGAAACCGGTATCAGATAGTTAATAGTTTTTCTTATCAGCAGATAAAGCCCGCCGATCAAAAGTGCTATTGTGCTCGTTTCGCCCAGACATCCACCCACATTACCTGTTATTGTTGCTTTTAATTGTTCATTCACAATCGAAATGTCACTTTGTTTTTTTACTGTCTGTTTACTCCAGGCAAGCGGTGTCGCCTGGGTGACAGCTGTTGTATTAACCGCTGATATTTTCGGCATCGCCTGGTCGATAGGAGCCGGAACCGAAAAGGTCGTCATCATCGCACCGAATGAAGCAGTCAAAAACGCTCTTGCCACCATCGCCGGGTTAAAAATATTGGCGCCGAGTCCGCCAAAAACCATCTTGCCTATAGCGATCGCAAATACCGAACCTATTATCGCAACCCAGAATGGAATCGCAGGAGGCAGTGAAAGTGCGAGAATTATCGCTGTTACTACCGCGCTGAAGTCGCCCAGCGAATTAGGTTTTTTCCGCAACAAGTTACAACCCCATTCAGTTACCAAAGCTGAAACAATGCAGGTCGCAAGTATGATAATAGCTCTGTTGCGGAAATAATAGCAAGCTGCCAGCATAGCCGGCGCCAAGGCGATTATCACATCGACCATTATACTTCTGGTCGACATATGCTTACTGATATGAGGCGAACACGAAACTGTTATTTTTTTTAACATCTATTTTTTCCTGATTCGAATGTTATTTCGGCATCCTTTTATTCTCTCTTGCTAAGTGAATTTTGCCTGTTTTTATATGGCCGGTAAGTTCAATATTCGCCGGGCAAACATAACTGCAACAGCCGCACTCCATACATGCGCTTATATAATACTGTTGTGCCACGTCAAACAGGTTTTTACGAACAGCATGAGCCAACACTGTCGGGTTGAGATGTTCCGGGCAGACATCGAGACATCGACCGCAGTGTATGCACGCGGTTTTATGACTTTTATATTTCGCTCTGCCTATTTGTTCTTTGGTTAACAGGGTTATTGCCCCTGACGTTTTTGTTATTGGCGTTTCAAGGTCAGCGATAGCGATACCCATCATAGGTCCACCCATAATGACCTTCGCCGATTTCTGAGTGACTCCCCCGCAAAATTTGATCATATCTCCAACCGATGTACCTATGGGAACATAAAAATTACCTGGATTAGCGATAGATTGCCCCGTTACTGTAACAACCCGGTGAGTCAAAGGCTTATTGCTTATAACCGCCTCTGTTATCGCAGCTGCCGTTGCGACGTTAAGCACGACAACGCCAACCATTGGCGGAATAGCGCCGGTCGGAATATCTTTGCCGAGCACTGCTTTTATAAGCTGTCTTTCTCCGCCTTGCGGGTACTTGGTTTTTAGCGGAACGATTTTTATATTCTGCCTGGCGGGTGTTTTCTTCAGCATGTCAGCCATAACTTCTATAGCTTTTGGTTTGTTGTCTTCTATGCCGATAAAAACCTCGGTGCATCCTGAAGCCTTTTTCGCCAGTTCGATTCCCGTAATGACCTGATCAGCTCTTTCGATCATCAGTCGATAATCGCATGTGATATAAGGCTCACATTCACAGCCATTAATTATTAAAACTTTTTTAGGCAGTCTTGGGTTAGGCTCTATCTTTACCCTTGTCGGAAAACCTGCGCCACCCATCCCGACTAATCCCGCTTGCGATACCACGTCGCATATCTGTTGGGAGGTATACTTATTGAGATTGACATTTTCTGATGATATCAGATCAGGTTTTTTAGGCGCATTTGTCTCTGCGTCAACGTCTATAATAATTGCCAGCGACCTGCCCTGAACGGGGTGACTGCGAAGAGCTATCTCTTTTACTTTTCCGTTTACCGGGCTATGCACAGCAGCAGAAACATAAGCATCGCTTTCACCAATTCTCTGATCTGCGGCAACAATATCATTTTTCTGTACCATCGATTTGCAGGGAGCGCCGATATGCTGACTTAGCATTACCGCAACTTGTTTTACCGCCGGTCCAGGCAGAATCGGTTCGTCTTCCGTCAGTTTCTTATTCTGGGGCGGATGTGCACCGCCTCGAAAGGTCATCTTACCTTTAATATCAACATCCATGTTAAAAAACCCTAAAATGCCTTATTTCTTCAAATTGAACTTTATCAATTTTATAACCAACATTACTAATGCTGTCATCGTTAAAGACAGTAAAAAAATTATGGCAGTTTTGAATTTTTCTGAGGCGGTTGTAATATCCGCTGATAATTTTTCAAAAACTGTCAAGCTTATAATAAATACCACTATAGGCACAAAAAACGCTATAAACACACCAAAGCCGATACTCGGACCTTTGGTCTTGCCTAAATGCTCATAAACATCACTACAGCTATGTTCACGGCTGCATAAATCACAATTTTTTGTTTGCGGCATAGTTTATACTATCCATAGAATAAAAATTCTTTATAATAAACATTAAAGGTTTTTTCAAACATAAAGTGAAAGTTTTACAAATTAGAGGGCATTATGAATAAAAAATTAGTTATTACAATTTTGTTGTTTGCGGTATTTGGTGTTTTTTGCAGCGGCTGCGATACGAATGTGGTTTCAGGTAAGTCTCGACTAATGTTTTATTCTGAGGCGGATGAAATTGAGATCGGTAGCAAATATGCTCCAGAGATCGAAAAGCAAATGGGCGGGCAGATCAAAGATGAACAGTTGCAAAACTATATTGATCTTGTTGGTCAGAGGATTGCGCATGTTAGTCACAGGCCCGATATGAAATTTTATTTTGTAGCTTTGAACGATAAACAGACTAACGCTTTTGCGCTGCCCGGCGGATATATATTTATTACAAAGGGAATGCTTGAGAAGTTGTCTACCGAGGCGCAGCTGGCAGGTATTTTGGGGCATGAGATCACCCACGTTGTTGCCAGGCATAGTATGGAAGCGATGAGCAGAGATGGGTTGGTGAGTGCTGCACTTTCGGCAGCATCAAGTGCTGCAAATGTGCCGGCAGGTGTTAGTACCGTTACGAGTGTGACCCAGCAGATCATAGGTATGGGTTTTAGTCGCAGTAATGAGGAGGAAGCTGACAAGACTGGGATGGATTATATGTATAAAGCTGGATATGATCCTTATGGTATGATAGAAACCATGGAGATTCTGCAAAGTCTAAATTCCGGTGGACAGATAGAGTTCTTTTCTACTCACCCGATACCGGAAAATCGCAGACAATATTTACTTGAGAGAATTAACACCAATTACCATAATCTTTCAAATCTGAAAAAAGGTCGAAACGAATACGAAACTTCTGTGCTGAAAAGACTCAGGTAAATTTTGGTTGTTGTACTCAGCCCCGGCAGAAAGCATCTTAACCTGTTGACTACTTATACCGATCCCAATTAAATTCTTCGCTTTATCCGCGGGTAGATAACTCAAAGATAAAAAGTTATGAATTTATTCGCGGACATTTACTACCCTGAAGGGTATAGATTAATCTAAAATCCCTAAAGATTAGCCCTGCGACCCGTCGCGGGGTTTTCCTGCACCAACCTGCCATCCAACCCGTTTAGCCCCCTCTTCAGAGGGGGTTCATCGCAACACAAATTCATCCCCAACTTACATAACACCCCTTAAATCCCGAAGCTAAAACGTCAGCGACTGGTTAACCCAAAAACTTTTCTAACTTTTAACCATTGCAATGAAACACTAAAAGAACTAAAATATTTGGCAAGGTGCGTCGAACTGCTCAAAGAGCAGACAGAATTAAGCTGTCAGGAGAAGATGGAAAGTTTTGTTTAGCCGCAGAGGGCACAGAAAACACAGAGAAATACAATAATGAGTTGTAAAAATGTTTGTTTTATAATATTATGTTAGACGTCAAAAATGTATTCTATTCCCTACTTCCAAATGATATGTGATGAAATAAAGGAACTACGTAGGTATATTTATTTCTCTCCAGAAAATTCGGCTGTCTACGGTGACAAAATATCCGAGCTTATTATCTTGATGGGCACAGAAATCGATACATTGTTTAATCATCTTGTTGGTGGGAAACAGCCTAACATGTGTGACTACAAGGCTTGGCTCAAAAAGCTTCATCCAAAGATAAAAGAAATCAAGTATTTTTCGGTTATCTATGAGGAAGCGAAGCCAATTTTTCAAAGTTTAGCACGCAGTACTCGCTATTCATGGTGGCGAGTCTATACGGAGCTTAAGCATAATAGATATAAAAACCTTAAGAAGGCTAATCTCGACAATCTTCATGATATCCAAGCAGCATATTACATCACTTGTGCTCTTGCAATGAAGGATAGTCCTTCTGCTCTAAAGCAGCTCAAGGATACATATGCAGTAATCTGTTTTCCTGAAATTATTATAGACAAATTCGCAACATATGAATCTACACTGAAGAGTCTAGCTGAGAGAAGATCCCCAGGATATTACCTTAATCTTTAGCATCTACCAGGATGAATAACATGGATGATAACAAGCCAGATTTGTCGGCAAGGTACTACATTGCTGAGGTATCGGTCTGGATGCTCGGCGTAATTCTTTTGGTTGCGCGTTTCCTCGGCCTTGCTCCATCCCAGCCTTTGCCACTGCTCAATGTAACTTTGGAGAATCCACAGTATTTCTTACGTGTTGTCGCAGCGATGCTTTCAGCTGCCACATTATATCTTATTTGGGAATGGAAGCGGTCTTCTCTAGCTTCGCGTCGTGCATATCGGGCACAGGCACGTGCCGGGTTCACAACACTTTTTTCCTGCGCATCGCTCTGGTTAAGTTACTCGCTCATCGCAGCAAACACCCGTTTCGCAGACATATCACCGGCATGGTATTTTACGTTCATCGCAGTTGGTCTTTCCATTGGCCTATTTGTGTCAATTGTAGCATTTGCTTCGCTTATGATTCGGACTCAGGCGGAGGCCAAGGCCGTTAATCTTCCTCGTGTGCCTGTGGCTACCCGTACACAGTTCGTAATGTATATTCCTGTAGTTCTCATTTTGCTTGTTATATACTACATGCTTTGGTACTTCGCACCAGACCTACTCAAAGGTATAGGCCCACTACTCGTTGTCCTTACATACATTCTTATGTTTGGGAAAGGAGTCGCTTTTCTTTTTTTAAGCCAAGATGAACACGAAAACCATTTACCTTACCGAAAACGTATTACTCAGTTAAAGGAAAGCCTCGATCCCATCGACTATTTCAACGTTCTGCATAAACACACTGAACAGACAGTCCAAGAACTTGGTGTTTCCATAGACACAAATCCTCAGATCATCCAGAAGAAAATACGGGAAAAATTCTTAGAGACACAGCATGATAAGAAAAAAACGATCCGTGCTTCGCGTATCCCAGACAATCCTAAGTACGAAAAGCAGGAGTTTGAAATCCCCATTAATCTTGTGGAGAGCCACGCGGCGGAGTATATCAGAAATTACCCTGATCAGGCCAAAGAAACGCCAAAGAAGATAATCCAATATGCAGTCGAACAATCCATCGAAAGTATGATTGAGCAACAAGACAGGCCGGCGCTGCAAAGGGCCGTTGAGAGCGGTCAAGAACAGCAAGTACGAGATATTTTGAAACAGAACCTCGATGTCAATGAACGAGCAGAAGCTGGCTGGACAGCTCTTTTGTATGCTGCTGCGCAGGGTTATCCGCGGATTATGCGGTTGTTGCTAGATGCTGGTGCAAATATAGACATGGGTAATGTGCTTGGATTGACACCACTAATCTATGGTGCGCAATACAAAAATGTTGATGTTTGCAAACTCCTGCTTGAATATGGCGCAAATCCTAATCTCCAAGATGTATATGGTATGACTGCATTAATGGTCGCTACTCTCGTAGGAAGTGCCGAGGTGGCAGAGATGTTGCTTAAGGCAGGAGCTAATACTAACATCAAAGACTGTAATGAGATGACAGCTTTGGACATTGCACACAAGCGCAAACAAGGAAAAATCGCAAAAATAATACGAACCCGAAAAAAAATTGCCGCATCAAGACCCTGATGTCGCTACAAGAGAATTAAAGCTGTCCAGCCATAAAATATCAAGTCTGCGTTAATCCGCCTTGGTTGGCTAAAGATTGAATCTCTTCTATGATTAATTTTGGAATTACAGAACGTAAACCCCAAGAGCTCCAGCGGCGTATGCATAACTGCAAATCCACAGCCAACACACTTTCCTTCCTAGCCATCAAATTTCGCATATGCGAAAAAACTACCCACCCCTCAGCCTGCCCACAAGGCCTATCTGCACCAAAAAATTCCGTCTGTAACGATTATGCCGATTACAGCCCCATTTTGAGACAACCCAAAATCGCATTTTCTGATATTTCTTGATATTTTTCATCATTTCCTGATATTTTTCGTTATTTCTTGCGATTTTTCATCATTTCTTGGTATTTCTTGTAATTTCTTGTGATTTTTCATCATTTCTTGTAATTTCTTGTCATTTCTCTGAAAAAA
>CAYZEH010000060.1:0-13139 GCA_964477135.1 uncultured Pirellulales bacterium
TTTCCGCGAGGAAAGTTATAACATGTTGTTTAAAAGTTATTTACCCGCGGATAAACGGTAAAACTTAAGTGTGAGTAGTATACAGAGCTTTATCCTTATAAGGAATTGTAAGTGAATTTTGATCTTGATTACGCACGAGGTGTGATAAAATCCGAGGCAGAGGCGGTAATGTCGGTGCTGCCGGTGGTGAATGATTCTTTTACCAAGGCGTTGGATTTGATTTATAATTGTCGTGGGTCGGTTATCGTAAGCGGGATGGGTAAAGCCGGCATCATCGGCGAAAAGATAAGTGCTACGTTGGCCTCGACTGGTACGCCAAGCCATTTTCTGCATCCAGCCGAAGCTGTTCATGGTGATCTCGGCAGGCTCAGGGAAAATGATGTTATTATAGTCCTGAGCAACGGTGGTGAAACTGCGGAAGTGACCAGGCTGGTAGATCTTATAAAAAAGCTTTCAGCTAAACTTAACCTGAAAATGATTGCTATTACAGCCAGCGAAGAATCTACACTTGGCAAATATAGCGATGTTGTGCTTTGTATGGGTAAATTGACAGAGGCTTGTCCGATCCGTGTTGCGCCGAGTGTTTCTACGACCTGTATGCTGGCGATAGGCGATTCGTTAGCTCTTACAGTTATGAAAGCACGCAATTTTGGGGCAGAAGATTATATCCGGTTCCATCCGGGCGGTTCCCTTGGTGCACAGCTTATGACGGTGGAGCAGTCGATGATGTTTAAAGCAGGTGAAGAGTTGCCTATTGTTAATTTGGATATTACGATTAAACAAATGCTTGAGCATACCAGCAAAATCAAACGTCATGGTGCAGTGATGGTTGTTGATGATGCAGGTAAGCTGGCGGGGATCATTACTGATGCTGATATTCGCAGGCTCATCACGAAACAAGGCAGTAAAGCGTTTGAATTTAAGACAGCTGATATTATGACTGCACAATGCAAGAGAATTTGCGTTGATGCATTGGCTGCTGAGGCCACTTCGCTGTTTCATAAATTCAGGATAGACGAATTACCCGTTGTCGATGCTCAAGACAGGCCAATAGGGATGATAGATGTTCAGGATATTGTGACAATTAAAGTCGTCGGCTGATAATAACAGGTGAAAGTAATTTTCAGATGGACAAAAAACTCGAAAATATAAAATTATTAGTGCTCGATGTCGATGGTGTTTTGACAGACGGCAGTATTGTTATAACCTCTGATAAAACCGAGATCAAGAAATTTAACAGCCTTGATGGTCACGGTATAAGAATGTGGCAAAGGGCAGGGCTGGAGCTGGCACTAATAAGCGGCAGATTTTCGCATCCTACGCAGTTAAGAGCAGATCAGCTTGGAATAAAACATGTTTTTCAGGATTGTCATTATAAACTGCCAAAGCTCAAAGAACTTGCTGAAAGCCAGGGATTGGCTGCGGAACAAATCGCTTATATCGGTGATGATCTGCCGGATCTGCCTGCGATCAGATATGCTGGTTTTGGTGTGGCGGTTGCAAATGCAGTTGCAGAGGTCAAAGAACATGCAGATTATGTAACCAAAGCTCCAGGCGGCAGTGGCGCGGCGCGTGAAGTGATTGAATATATTTTGAAAAGAACCGGCAGGTGGGACGACCTTATGCAGCGGTATTTATACCCTTAAGGGTAGTAAATGTCCGCGAATAAATCCGTAACTTGTTATTTTTAAGTTATTTACCCGCGGATAAACGGTAAAATTCAATTGAAATCAGTATAGTATAATTTTATGGAGAGAAAATTTTGTTGAAATCGCGTGGAATATTTATTGGTCTGATAACTGTAGGCATGCTGTTTGTGGTGTATCTGTTGTATTTAAATTTTAATGATACTCCGACAATAAAAATAAATACTGTTCTTGCCCCGGATGCAAATGAGCCGACAATAGAGTTTGAAGAAGAGGTTGGGCAGGTAGGTGATGGCGTTGGTGTCGGCAGTGTTCAAAAGGCATATTTCTTTGATCTGAATCCAAAGACAGAGAAATTAGAGCGTGAGTTTGGTTTTTCAAAACTGCTTCACGAAGAAGGCGACATGTGGGAGATCGAAAAGCCTTATATGACTGTTTATAAGGACGACCTGACATGTTTTATAACAGCTGATTTTGGGACAGTGCTGCTGGAAAAAGAATCAGTCAAACCAAGCCCGAAAGATGCAACCTTGAAAGGTAACGTAGTTATTCACATTGAACCTAAGGCTTCTTCCAGGACAAAACCAAGCACGATCTATCTTAACGAGGTAGTGTTTCTTGGGAGCAAATCACAGTTTTCTACCACAGGGCCTGTTTATTTTGTAAACCCCGATGCTGAGATGAAAGGTGTGGGTATGGAGCTGATTTATAATCAGCAGGTTGAGCGTCTTGAAATATTAAAAATTGTTAAACTCAAAACATTGAAGATTAAAACGAATTCGGATGCGTCCTTATTTTCCTCGGATAAAGAAGAAGAGAAAAAAATACCTGTTGAGCAAGACAGTGAACCTGCCAAAGCGACAGCAAAAAAGGTTGAGACTGCTTCACAGGAGAAAGAAACAGAAACACCATCCCAGGAAGTTAAGAAAACAGCGGTAAACATAGAAAAATACAAATGCATTCTGAATAAAAATGTTATTATTGATTGTCCGGAACAGTTGATCTTTGCTGATAAGATAGTTATTAATAATATAAAGTCAGGGTCATCGAAAGATAAGGAATCGCCGAAGAAAGCAGAACTCGTTGAGTTGGAAAAACCAGATGAGACACCAAAACAAGTTGCGGTTGTTCAAGATGTGGTTCAATCAGCAGCTGCCGGAGGATCTGACGGGCCCAGAGTAGCTCAGGTGCCAAAGCCTGAAGATGTTTTCAGCGATAGCAATGATATTATAGTTGTTACATGTGATGGCAGTATTGTTTTTGTGCCGAGAGAAGCTACGGTGGATGTTGCGGAAGATGCCATAGAAATGACCGAAGTTGCTGCAAAGGCAGTTCCTGAAAGGTTTGAGGATAGCAATGATTATCGTGCCAAGTTTCTTGCTGATAGTATCTATTATGATGTAGATACGGAAAAGACGATTGCCAAAGATAATATTCAGCTGCTTTTCTATCACACCGAAATATCTGACCCTAATAGTGATGAAAAAATAAAATTACCAGTAACGGTTTCAGCCAGAGATAAAGTCGAATTCCTGCCTTTGGATAATCAGGTTATATTCACAGGTGACAGTCTCTGCAAAATGACCAAACCCGAACCGGGTTTCCTGCAAAGTTATAATCTTTTCGGCAATCGGATCATTATCGACCTCGAAAACAAAAAAGAAGATAATGAAAAAGTTTCTGATACAGGCATAAAACATTTGAAGGCTGTTGGTGGGACGGTCAGGCTTTCAAGTGTTAAAACCGCAGATGCAAACCAACTCGGCGGTGTTGAGATAAAGTGTCGTCAATTTGATTATACCCCAGCTGATGAAATAATGGTCGCTACCGGCCCCGATGGTATGATTAAAGTTGATAATTCAAATATTACAATGCCGCAGGGACAGACTAAGACTGTAGCGTTGAAAAAACCGTGCTGGGCAATCGTGCAGAATTTTCAAAATATGAAACACTCGACAATCACTAATGAGCTGAATATCCGCTCTAAAGCGAACGATATGCTGAGGATTGATTATATTCCTGTCGATCCGAATAAAGATGATCAGCATATTCTCGCTACCGCTAACAGCCTTGATGTGAAAATGACAGAGAAGTCTGAGCTTTTGACCTTGCATGCTTTTGGCGGTGTTACTTACGATGAGCAAAAGCCGTTGATTAGGAAAAAAAAGAAAAGCAAACCAATCTATTTCGAGGCAGATGAATTCATATTTGAGTCGATCCGGTCTTTAATAACCGCTCAGGGTACACAAGAGAAACCAGGCAGGATTAATAACTCTCCATTTGAGGTTATTAAATTCGACCTTGAAACAGGAAGGGTAATAAAAGCTAAATTTGAAGGGCCTCTGATATTCTAAAAGTTAGTTTTAAAAACTAACGGGCGGGCATATCAGCCACAGAGTTTTTGAAGGTCATCGATTTTGATATCCGCCAGATTTTTTACGGTCATTTCCGCGAGCGGCGCAAGCTGGTCATAGTCATAAGAATTCGTTACTGCTACTGTGTGCATCCCCGCAGCTATTGCAGCATGAAGCCCCCAGTGTGCGTCTTCGATGACAACGCATTCGTTTGCTTTGATTCCTGGGTTTCGTTTTGCGTTTAATCTTTCCAATGCCATCAAAAAACCGTCAGGTGCGGGTTTGCCTTTCTTAACCTGATCTGCTGAAACTATTGTCTCAAACATATCGGCAAGCTTCGCATCTTCAAGGATCAGCATTATTTCAGTGAGCAGGGCACCGGAACATATTGCCAGAGGGATATCGTTTTGCTTCAGCATGTTGAGAAAATCCCTGACACCGGCGATTATACATCCTTCTTCTTTAGCAAGATGTTCAAACAACAGATTCTTCTGTCTCATCATTTCTTCAACAGAAGGTGCGTTATCGCTTAACCGCTTTTGTTGTTTGAGCATTGTAAAAACATCATTGTCGGTCAACCCGAGAAAATCTTTGTAGTAACTTTTTTTGTCGATCTCAAAGCCGAATTTAGACGTGATCATATTAAAAGTTCGAAAGTGCAATATTTCTGAATCAGTAATAACTCCGTCGAAATCAAATATGACAGCCTTGAGCATAATACAAATCCTTACTCTGTTACGATCGGTGCTACCATGTTCTGGTATTGTTCAAAAGTAGTTTTGTCGCCGTTCTTTATAGTTCTCTTCAAAGCTGTGATCTTAGGAGCATTTTTAGTTATAAACCTTCGAGCGACCATAGCTTTTCTGTCTTTCATGGAAATCGTTTTTTCAGAAGCTTTGCCTCCTTCATCAGAAACAGCGATCTGCATATCGACTTTTGTGCTTGCCTGGTCGCAGAACAAATATCCAACGATCAGGTCGATAGCGATATCGACAATTGCTCTTCCGCAAAGGTCCATATAGTCATTGCCGTTTTCTTTAACAAAGGCGATAGCTTTTTTCATTTGCTTAGTGCCTTTGGCGAGCAATTTAAGCAAATCTTTTACCTCTGGGTCGTATTCTTTTTCAGCCATTTCTGTTAAGAATTTCTCAGCTGTTCCGCTGCAAACACCTCGAATTGCCGCTACGACCTGCAATTGTGATGTGCCTTCATAGATCGTGGTGATCCTGGCATCTCTCGCAAGTCTTTCGCTGGCGTAGTCTCTCATGTAACCACTTCCTCCGAGGACCTGTATCGCGTCATAAGTTACTCTGTTGCACATCTCAGAGCAGTAATACTTACACATAGGAGTCATCATTGCAGCGAGTCTTTTATATTTTCGGAACTCATTCTTAAGTTTTTTGGCCAGGTCTTTGTCCTGTGGCGGGTTTTCTTTACATTTTGAATAATGCAATGCGCAGTCGACAACATAAGATGTCTGGCAAAGAAGTGTTCTTCCCGCTTCGATATCGATTTGCATATCAATAAGCATGTCTCTTACTGCCGGCAGTTTCTCGATAGCTACGCCAAACTGTTTTCTGCTTGCAGCATAATCACGAGCAATATTGAAAGCAGCTTGCGCAACACCCATTGCTTGTCCACCGATTCCGAGACGTGCGCCATTCATAAGTGCCATAACATAAGTCACCAAGCCTCTCTGGCGTTCACCGACAAGTTGGCATGGGGTATTATCGAAGAATATTTCGCATGTTGGTGAGCCGTGGATACCGAGCTTGTCTTCAATTCTTCTGATGTGAACCGTCGGCCCTTTATCGCAGACGAACAAGCTTAAACCAAGCCCTCCGCTTCTGTCAGACTCGCTTCTCGCCAGGACCAGCAACACTTCTCCGCATCCGTTAGTGATAAATCTTTTAACTCCATGCAGCAACCAGTTATCGTCATTATCCCGGAAAGCTTTCAAATTGACAGCCTGCAAATCAGAACCTGCATCTGGTTCGGTTAGTACCATTGCGCCGGTAACTTTACCTGCGGAGAAATCATGCAAATATTTTTGTTTGATTTCTTCAGATGCAAAAGCGTTTATCGTTTCAGCTATTCCCTGCAAACCGAAAATATTCATCAATGACACATCTGCTCTTGAAACAATTTCGATTGCCATTGAGTAAACCAGGTTTGGAAAGTTTAATCCGCCGAATCTGTGAGGCAGTGTAAATCCCATAACCTCAGCTTTTGCCAGTTTGTCGAGGTCCTCTCTTATACCATCAGCATAACTGACTGAACCATCTTCATTGAGAGTGCTGCCTTGGCGGTCTACGTCTTCCGCTCTTGGAGCGATAAAGTCACCGCTAAGCTGGCCCAGAGATTTCAATACCATTTCATAGTTTACAAGAGCCTCATCTGCATTTGCCGGAGCAGAGTCAAATTCTTTTGCGAATTTAAAGCCCTCTTCAAGTTGCTCGGCAAGCAGCTTCGCATCAAAATGTTTGAATAAAAATTTTATATCATCATTATCAGTATAAAAATTAGTCATCACTTAAACCTGTGTATTAAGAATTTTATTGTATCTTTCCTTAGACTTTTTCTTTGATCGCTTTGATCATTTTTGGAACCACATCGTTAAGGTCGCCGACGATTTTATAATGTGCAACCTGGAAGATCGGAGCATCGGGGTCATTATTGACAGCGATGATCTTCTGGCTATCACTCATGCCAGCTTGATGCTGAATTGCGCCGCTGATACCGACAGCAATATAAAGGCTCGGTCTTACGGTAGTTCCGGTTTGTCCGACCTGGTGGTCATGGTCAATAAAGCCAAGGTCCACAGCCGCTCTTGTCGCACCGGCAGCGCCACCAAGACTATTTGCAAGTTCCCAGATCAACTGGAAGTTTGCTTTGCTGCCTACTCCGGCACCGCCGGCAACGACGACTCTTTCAGCCTTGAGATCGACCTTTTTGGCTTGTTTATGTTCCTTGAGTATTTCCAGAGGTAGATCTATCTGAGAAATGTCAGCCTGCTCTTCAATAATTTCACCTTTCCTTTTGGTATCAGGGACAGGCATCGGCATAACACCTTCACGGACAGTAGCCATCTGAGGCCAACGATCATAATTGATGATAGTGGCGATAATATTTCCGCCGAATGCTGGTCTTACCTGGAAAAGCAGGTTCTCGTAAACCTTATTGTCTTTGGATATCTTATGGTTGCCTATCTGCAAGTCGGTACAGTCAGCCGTCAATCCTGCTTTTGTAGCGCTTGCTACCCTCGGCGCCAGGTCTCTTCCGGTTACTGTTGCACCATAAAGCACGATCTGAGGTTCATATTTATGAATAAGGCCATGGATCACTTTTGTATAACTATTTGTCTGGTAATGCTCAAGCAGTGGGTTTTCAACTACATAAACCTTATCTGAGCCATACTGTATAAGTTTTTTTACCATATTTTTAACATTGTCACCCAAAACGACAGCTGCGAGCTTAACACCGAGCGTATCCGCAAGATGGCGTCCTTTGCTCATCAGTTCGAGAGGCGTCTCTTCCATCTGGCCGTTATGTTGTTCAGCAAAAATCCAGACTTCACCTTTTTTGTTTACACCAATCATAAATCCATTTTCCTAAGCTATAGTTTTGTCGATTATTAGTTCGTGAATCATCCCGGAGATTCCCAATTCTGTCGGTTCAACATCCTTGCTCTCTTTTGCTGCCAGAACAATACTTTGGATTCTGTGAACCTTTGTAGGTGAGCCGTTTCTGCCGCACCATTGCAGGTCAGCTTTGAGGAAATTGAGGTCCCATTGTTTTATTAATAAGCCTCTTTTTTCAAGCAATTTGATTTTTCTTTCTGCCAGACTGTTAATTGTATTTTCGTCAGCATTAGTATTTTCAGCTTTAACCTGTGCTATAATTTCTGCCGGCGAAAAGGTTTTTTTGTATTTCATCATTTTCTTTGAAGCTGCAACTCTGGGCTCGTTTGCCTCACCGACAACCGTCAAAAGTACAGGTAATTTACATTTTACCTGCTGGAAACCATTACCGATACTTCTCTTTACGGTGATATTCCCATCGCTTAAATCTTCAAGCTTTTCGACATAAGTTATCTGGGTAATACCAAGTTTTTCTGCCAGTTGCGGACCAACCTGGGCGGTGTCTCCATCAATAGCCTGTCTTCCGCATAATACAATATCATAATCAAGTTTTTCTACACCACGACCAATGATGTAACTTGTTGACAGAGTATCACTTGCAGCACAGCCTCGGTCTGTGATTAAAATTGCTTCGTCAGCACCTCGATACAGCGATTCCCTCAGAACTTCACTCGCTGCCGGAAGCCCCATAGTCATTACTGTAACCTTGCCGCCGAATTTATCCTTTATTTCCAGAGCCAATTCAAGAGCATTAAGGTCTTCCGGGTTGAATATTGCCGGAAGCGCCGCACGATTTACCGTACCGTCTTCATTCATCGCCTGCCCCGTAATCCTTTTAGTGTCAGGCACTTGTTTTACTAATACAACACAATTGTAAGCCACCTATGGTCTCCTTATCGGTTACCAAAAAAATAATTACACAATCCGAAACAGTTTAGCCAAATCTGAATAAAAGTCAACCCAAAACCTTATAGTATTGTCAATAAGGGTATTATAGGCCTTTAACGAGCTTATGCGTTATTTTTCCCAAATTCGAATTTTTCGGATAACTATCAGCCTCCGATTAAATTATTTCAAGCAGACTTCGGACAAAAACATTTAAACACCGAGTAATAAAAGGTCGATTTATAAACCGTAGGCTATACTTATTGGTCCAAGTGGTGTTTTGTGGGCAATTTAAGAAGTTTTTCTTTGACATTGTTTTTTGGAATAGCATATATTACTGAATTGAGGCATTTTTTTAATTTGTTGCCTCCTTGGTTTTAAGGAATTGAGTATCATTAACGAAACCAATTACGATACTATTTTTGGTAAGATAGCTGTAGAGCAGGGCTTGTGTACTAATGCAGAGCTGCGTCGTGCTGTTGAAGAGCTTAAGTCAAGGCACAAAGTCACGCCTATAATGCTTAAGGATCTTATGATCGATCTGGGTTATCTCACACCTACCCAGTCAGGCAGGCTTCGTGCAGGCATAAAAGAAAGCAAAGCCGTCGCACACCAGATACCAGGTTACAAAGTTCAGGGTAAACTTGGTGCAGGTGCAATGGCAGTTGTGTATAAGGCGCAGCAACTAAGCCTGAATCGTACAGTTGCGATAAAAGTGCTGCCTAAGCGTTTCAGTGAAAATCCTGAATACGTTGAAAGATTTTATAAAGAAGGTCAGGCTGCAGGAAAACTTAATCACAATAACATCGTGCAGGCTTTCGATGTAGGTGAAGCGGGGGGCTATCACTATTTCATAATGGAATATGTTGAGGGCAAAACCTTATACGATGATATTGCCGCAGGCAAGGTTTATCCCGAAAAAGAAGCCATAGATGTAATAATACAGGTTGCTCACGCACTGCAACATGCTCATGCCAATGGTTTGATCCACAGGGATGTTAAGCCTAAAAACATCATGATAAATAAAGACGGCATAGTGAAACTTGCTGATATGGGTCTGGCAAGAGAGACTACCGATATTGAAGCTGCAAAAACAGAAAAGGGTAAAGCTTACGGCACCCCTTATTATATAGCACCAGAACAGATAAGAGGTGAAATGGATATTGATGGTCGGGCGGATATCTATGGTTTGGGTGCAACTTTCTATCACCTTGTTACCGGACGAGTGCCTTTTATGGCGGATGACCCCGCTGAGGTTATGAAAAAGCATCTGAAAGAACAGCTGGTGCCGCCGGACCATATAAATACGTCGCTGTCTGCTGGTGTCTCTGAAGTTATAGAGATCATGATGGCAAAACGGAAAAAGGATCGCTATAACGATGTCGAAGAGTTACTGATAGACCTTGAAGCTGTAAAAAATGGGCAATCCCCTCTGCGTGCCCACAAAAGGTTCGATGTTTCAGACCTTGAAAGGCTTGAAGTCGGTGAGATTATCGAGGCTCCGCGAAACTATTATGACGAAGAAATTATTAGCCGCTATCGAATGGCTGTAATGGCTCTCAGTGTTGTTGTCCTGATAGGGATACTTATAATAGCTGGTATGATAGTACTCTAAGAAATTAAAAATCAAATATTAAAATGTAAAATTGTGGATTCAGCCTATGGCTGATACTGGTTTTATGTTATCTTTCTTTCGTCACAATTTACCTTTTAGCTGCCGGCTACGCCTGTTCTCCTTTTTCCTTTTTATAAGCTGCAACGATCTGCTGTTGAACATTACTCGGAACCGCTTCATAATGGCTTAGAGACATTGAATAACTGCCTCGACCACCGGTGACACTTTTCAGTTGGCTGTTATATTGAGTAACTTCTGCAAGTGGAACCTGTGCTTTGATAACAAGCATGTTACCGGCGAGCATATCCTGACCTATTATTCTGCCTCGTTTTGAAGCAATATCGCCGGCGATGTCCCCCATATTATCTGCCGGCACTGTAATTTCCATATTTACGATAGGTTCAAGCAGCGCAGGTTTTGCTTTTTGAACTGCGTCAATAAATGCACCCTTACCAGCTGCACGGAATGCGACTTCTTTTGAATCCACTGCATGGTGTTTTCCGTCATATACAGAAACTTTAATATCCTGCATTGGGTAACCAGCTACTACGCCGTTTGCCATGACATCATTAACGCCCTTGGCGATCGGTGCTTCAAACTGCCCTGGAATAGAACCGCCGAAAATATCCCAGCTAAATACCATTGAAGGATCAGAATTCCTTTCCGCAGGCTCAACCCTGAGATAAACCTCACCAAACTGACCAGCGCCGCCAGACTGTTTTTTATGACGGTAGTGTCCATCAGCTTTAGCGGCAATAGTTTCACGGTATGGGATCTTAGGCTGTCTGGTATTGACTGAAAGCTTGTAGTGCTTTTCCAGTTTCTCAAGAATAATTCTCAAGTGAAGATCACCCAGACCGCTGATCACCAGCTCTTTAGTCTGCTGGTTATGTCCATACTTAAAGCATGGATCTTCCTCGTTGAGCTTATCCAGTGCAACACCGATCTTCTGCTCATCACCTCTTGCTGTTGTCTCCAAAGCCAGCGAGAACATCGGCTCAGGTGTAGCAGGCATCGGGAACTTGCCGGAGAATCCACCATCGTGAATAAGATCGCCAAGTTTCAGCTCGTCGATCTTAGCAAGCGTAATAATGTCGCCTGCGATACCAACTTCGATTTCCACATTCTCAGCACCCTGAGATTTAAGTATATGTCCCGGACGGATGCCTTTTTTGTTGTCATTAACAAGCAGGTTAGTGTCTGATTTCAAAGTACCACTAAAAATTCTTATAGTAGAGTTTTTCATGTTTGATTTCGGTTCAAACCCGACTCTGATTACCTGACCAGCCAGTTTTCCGTTTGGATCAGCTTTGATCTCTGTTGTATTTTCGCCGTCAATCAACTTAGTGGCTTCAGCCTCAACTGGTGATGGTGTAAAGTTTGTAATAATATCAAGCAGCTCTGTTACGCCTGTTCCCTCACGGGCATTGGTAAAGACTATAGGTGTAATAGTACCAGCCTGCATAGCTTTAACAAAAACGCTGCCGATCTGCTCGGAAGAGATTTCCTCTCCGCCAAGATAGGCTTCCATCAAATCGTCATCAGCCTCGATAACACTTTCGATCAGATCTGTATGAGTCTGAGCAACATCGCCTGCTGGTGAATCGCCGGTATCATTGCTGATGCAGTCTATTACAGAAACGCCGCCGGCTGTCGGTAAATTCGCACAACGACACTGTGAGCCGAAAGTTTCCTGAATATTGCTGAGAAGCTCTGACCATTCGATATTATCTGAATCGATCTTGTTAATAACGATTATAGCTGGTTTATTCATCTCTTTAGCAAGATTGAAAAACTTTCTGGTATTTGTTTCTATACCTGCTGTAGCACCAATAACGACCACAGCTGTTTCAACTGCTGGTATTGAAGTGATAGCAGGGCCCATAAAGTCAGGATAACCAGGAGTGTCGATTATATTTATAGTTTTTCCGTTATGCTGAACGTTTATTATCGCGGACTGTATGGAATGCTGATGTTCCTTTTCCTCATCATAGTAGTCACAAATTGAAGTTTTGTCATCCACACTTCCAAGGCGGTTGCTTGCACCGGTTTTGTGAAGAATTGACTCAGCCAGAGAAGTTTTGCCGCTTCCACCATGGCCGAGCAGTACAATGTTACGAATTTCATTAGTATTCGTCACTTTAGAGCCTCCAAACATCATTACGTTCAAATTACCATTGTTAGAAATTAAACCATTTATGATACAATAACAATGCCTCAAAGAACAAGGAAAATTCCCCCTATATTAAAATATATGTTAACTCTTTGACAATAAAGAAGTTATACCAATCCCAATTAAATTTTTCGCTTTATCCGCGGGTAAATAACTCAAAGATAAGAAGTTATAGATTTATTCGCGGAAATTTATTGCCATGAATGGTATTACATAGCAAGTAGATTGATTCCTGACAGATTCCGGAAAGATTCAATTTGGCGAGTCAGGCTGTTAACCAGCGAAAAAATTAAAAAAAATTAAAAAAACTTTCAGGTATCCTTAAATGCCAAAGCATGATTTTATTGGACGCATAATGCGCCGACGTTGCAAGGCAACTATATGTTGTGGTTGGATGTGCCGGTGAGTGTTTATATTGTTATTTTGGTTATAGGGCGTAAAAAAAACATTGCTAAAGAAATAATAAATGCGATGTCGATAGCTCTAAATAAGTTTGGAAGTAAAAGTCAATAAAGCGGTAAAAGATATTGAAGGGTTAGTGAGTATGAGCAAGAGAGAATTGATAGATTGCATCAAGGAAATTAACAAAACCGCCAAAGCTCAGTTTCTCGCTATGTTCTCAGAAAAAGAATTGGCTGACTACCTTGAACACTTGATGGAACTTGACCTTAGAGAATTAGTGACCTGCTGAAAACAGGTTTTTTATACAGTCTTCATCACTCCTTCTTCTTATTGCCATCGGCAGCGTTTATGTTGCCAATGGCAATTTTTTTTGCGCATAAAAAAACAGGCTTAAAAAATCTGCTTTCTGATGGAGAGAGAGAT
>CAYZEH010000061.1:0-13078 GCA_964477135.1 uncultured Pirellulales bacterium
GCACTGACAACCGTTTCAATAAAATTCGGTGACCATAAAAAAGATTATCAGTACCTTGTGAAAAAACGCGATGAAATCCTCCGTGCTGCCGATATCCCAACTGACGGCAGAGAGTGGGACAAAGTCCAGACCATTGCATCAGCTCTCGTAAACCATCGCAGGTACAACCCCGAAGAACCGGAAGTTGGCTTCGGCTACTATCTGCACCCAGTTGATTTTCTCGACAAGATATCATATTGCGCCGGCGCGGCAAAAACAATGGTTGCGATGTGCTCAACAATGAGTATCCCCGCTCGAGAAGTTTCCATGTACTGTCACTGTGTCTGCGAAGTTTACCTTGACGGCAAATGGCGGTTCGTAGAAAACACAGTCGAAGCTCTCGAAAATATACCCGATGGTTACGAAAAAGGCCCGCTTTTCTCGTACAGCTTTCAGGAAATGCTCACAAACCCCAAAACCAAAGGCTTTAAACGTGACTACTACCTCAGGCTAAACAACTACAAAGTGATAAAACCTGACGGAAATGAAGTATATCCCTTTGTCTATGGAATGGCTGCTTATTCAAACTGGATGTACAACATGCCCGAAGGATACAAGGATAAAAGCTATAAAAGCATCTGGCTAAACACAAATTCTACTCAGGAACTTGCTGCTTTTTATCCTGGTCAGCCGGTGACATACAAATGCGGCGACAAACCTGTAATGTATCTCACACCACCAAGAAGGAAAGTTGCTGACCGCAAAATAGCCGCAGCAGACATCTATCGCCAGAAATTCTACCTTAATCACAAAGATTCACTTAACAGAGTCTCCGCATATTTGCTTATGACCGCGGGAACCGACCGAAACATCCCGCAAGACGGGGGCAAATGGTACTTCAAGGTTAACAACAAAAAATTCTATCTCAAAGACCTCGGCGGATTCAAAACTCAATGCCCATATCGTTCGCAACTCGACTGGGTTTGGCTGCCCGATGACCAGCTGAAATTCGACTACATTAAATTTGACATCCCAATAGAAATATTAAACTTCGATGAGTAAAAAATATTTCTATCTATGCTGGATTTTAAAAACGTGATGCGTAATTTTTTATATATACGTTAAGATACCGATTATCAACTATCTTTTTCAGGTGCTATAAGCTGTGTTTCGTAAAGGCTTTGATACAGCAGGCAGCTCTTTATTAATTCTTCGTGCTGGCCTTGTGCTACGATCTTACCATCGTCCATAACAACTATCACATCCGCAGAAACAACAGTGCTGAATCTGTGAGCGATTAAAAATGTTGTTCTGTTTTTCATTATCTGCTCGATAGCTTTATGGATCTTAGACTCGCTATTAGCATCAACCTGGCTTGTGGCTTCATCAAATATCAAAATAGCAGGATTCTTAAGAATTGCCCTGGCGATTACGACCCTCTGCAATTGTCCGCCGCTCAGACCCGCGCCATGTTCGCCTATAATGGTATCATATCCATTCGGCAGGGGTTCAATGAACTCATGGGCATAAGCTCTTTTGGCGGCATCGATGATCTCTTTCCTGCTTGCATCAGGTTTGCCGTAAGCAATATTCATCGCTATCGTGTCATTAAATGTCACAACATTCTGTGTCACCATACTGATCTGATTTCTCAGGCTTTTCAAAGTTGCCTTGCTGATATCCTGACCGTCAATCAAAACTTTACCGCTATCGGTATTGTAAAATCTCGGCAGCAGATTTATCATTGTTGTTTTACCTGAGCCGTTAGAGCCAACGACCGCAATGTTATGTCCCGCTTTGACCTTTAAGTTGACGCCTTTTAATACAGGCTTTTTGCTACCCGGATAAGTAAAGACAATATCTCTGAATTCAATCTCATTTTTTAATGGCACAAGTTCTTTTGCATCCGGGTTTTCTTGTTCTACTGATTCATCTATAACAGCAAAAACCCTTTCCGCCGCTGCATTTGCCGCCTGGATTTTATTCCAGACATCGCTTGCTTTGCGAATTGATTCAGCTGCTGTACCTAAAAGTATCAAAAGAACAAAAAACGAAGCTTCATCCATATACCCTCTGCTTATCCAGTGCACGCCAACTAAAAGGGCAGCTGAGCCTGCAATCATTCCGATCACCTCCATTATAGGCCCGGTTGAAGAATCGATTTTAGCAACACTAAGTGCTCGCTTGAGATAAGTTTTATTTATGTTCTGATAAGATTCAACCTCATCGTTTTGGCGATTATAAACTTTCACTACTCTAAGAGCTTGTATTACCCCTTCGAGCTTACCGAGCATAAGAGCATTACTTATGAGGGACTTTTTCGTGAATTTTTTCATTCTTCTGCCGAGTACCACACCTAAGCCAATAGTAAAAGGTGCACACAAAAAGAATATCAAAACAAGCTGCCAGCTGATCACCATAGCGGCTACTAAACACGCAATAGCTTTCATTGGCTCCCTGAGGGCTTTTCCAAGCAGGATTTTTACCCCGGTTCCTGTCCTGTTGATGTCACCTATAAGCCTGCTTGTTGTGTCGCTTGTACCTTTTTGCGCAAAGAAACCAACGGGCATATCGACAACATGCTCAAAGGCATCTTTCCTCAGGCCCGCAACTGATACTTCCATAATTTTTTTTGACATGTATTGCTGTACAAACCTTGCTAAACATCTGCCTACCGTGATGAAACTCATAAATATTATGATGCACATGATAGCTTTGTCTTGATTTTTTCTGGTATTAGATTGGGGCACAAAGCTGATAGCCCAGCGTGCTATACCAGCGACACCGTTTACATACCAGCTATCTTTGCCCGTGTTCAGAGTTAGTTTTTCTGTTGACCTGTCCATCTTCCTGACCAGTAGCGTAAGCTCGGCTTGTTGAGAAGTATTAGCAAGCTCTCTGAGCAGTAAAAACCGTTTGATATGCTTTTTGCCGTCAGGCATCAATCTGCCGACACCTATGATCTGGTCCTGGATTTGAAGATTGCTTTGCTTTGCTTTGCCTTTATCGTCAACATTCGTAACAAGCAGATAGTTTGCGATATCTGAATTATTGCTGTCGGTAAAATCCGCCAACTCCGGCACATAAAACTTGACTTCATATCGCCAATCGCAGATTTTTCTGTTGGCCCAGCCGTGCAGACCTTCCTTACCCATCATAACTTTCAAAAGGGGGCCAATCGTAGCAAAGCTGCCTGCGAAAAGAACAGCAATTACAATTACAGCAAGGACAACCACCACAACACGATGCCACTGCGGCTTAACATATTTAAAAATACGAGCAAACGAATGCATATAGTCATTCTCCAGTTTTTAAACAAAAGTAAGCGCAAACGATAACATAGCTCTATAATCAGGTCAAGCAATTAACCCATCTGCCTAATTGGCAAGCTTTTTGTTTCTGACTACTTATCAGGATTGCAAAAAGCTTTAAAGGTTTTCAGCAATTTAGATCATTTCTTGCGAATTTTTAGATGCAGGCAGCAATTATACATAAGTGTATGAAAGGCGGTGTTTTAGCTGGTTTTTGAGATTAGGACATATTTTCAGTTTTTTTTAGTAAGGTATTTTTTTACGTAAACCAGCGTTTTTGGGCTGATTATTGGTATTTGTGCAAAAAAAAGCTGTCAAAATCGCCCAAAAATGTTATTGCAATTGACAGAAATTAGTTTTCTACTATAATGCCTGTCTTGTAATGGATTAACGGCTACCAATAATAAACTATGAGGTTAGATAAGATGGTCTTAACAGGATTAGTAAAAAGTGCAGCGTGAACGTGTGATCAGTTTCCGTCGAAGCGCTATTTGCGCAAGTGGTGTGCTGGAAGTCGGTTTTTCTGCTTCAGAGTCGGTAAGTAAGCAAAGGTCGTTTTACAGGAGGCGACTAATGTAACGTGGTGATAGATATAACCTTTGTTTGTTTTGTGGCTTTGGAAGTGGAAATTAAGAAATTAGTTTTCGCTTTTTTTGTTTTATATTTATGACAGGAAAGATAGATAATGAACCAGGAACTGGTAAGAATTGTTGAAAACATAGCTCGTGACAAGAAAATTGACAAAGAATACATCTTTGGCGATTTAGAAGAGGCTATGATCTCAGCGATCCGTAAACACTTCGGTGACCCCGAAGCGGATATCTCGGTGCAAATTGATCGAATCAGCGGCAAAGTTGCTGCTTTTAAAGGTCAAGAGGCCATTGATATACGCGATTTGGGCAGAATACCGGCTCAAACCGCAAAACAGGTAATGATTCAGCGAATTCGTGCTGATGAAAGAGATAGTATTTATGCTGAGTTTGCGGAAAGAAAAGGGGAGATTATAACCGGCACAGTCGCAAGATACGAAAGCGGCTCGCTGATTGTTAATATAAACCATAGGACCGAAGGGTTCATGCCCAAAAAAGAGCAGATCGCAGGTCAAAGTCATAAAGTAGGCGAAAGAATCAGATGTCTGATTTATGACGTAAAAGAAGTTTCAAATCAGGTTAAGATAGTTCTCTCCAGAACGCACCCTGATTTCATCAGAAGTTTATTTGAGCTGGAAGTGCCGGAGATCAGTGAAAATATTATTGAAATAAAGGCATTGGCAAGAGAAGCAGGCTATAGAACGAAAGTCGCAGTCGTATCACTTGACGACAAAGTCGACCCCGTCGGTGCCTGCGTCGGTGTCAGAGGAAGCAGAATAAGAAATATCGTTGATGAACTTGGTGGTGAAAAAATTGACATTGTCAGATGGAACGAGTCTTCGCAAGCGCTTATAACAAACTCACTTATGCCTGCCAAGGTAAGCGAGACAGCCTTGTGCTTTGAACTCGGCAGGGCAACAGTCGTCGTTGATGAAGACCAGCTCTCATTGGCAATCGGAAAACATGGTCAAAATGTAAGACTCGCCGCCAGACTCACCAGGTGGGACATAGATATATTAACTCCTAACGAGTACAACCATGGAATCGAGCACCTTACAAACTGTGTCAAAGAGGTAGAGGATGGCGATGAGACTTTCGTGGATAAATTCATCGCTTTGGGGATCATATCAGTGCTCGATCTTGATGATGTAGGCCCGGATCCTTTGGTAAGCGAATTGGGAATTACCTTGGAATTGGCAAATAAATTTGTCGATACAGCTGCTAAACTGGCAAAAGAATTGGCAGCACAGGATAATAAAAAACAGGCAGAAAGTATTTTAAAGCAGGAAACAAAGCAAGAAGATAGCGAGTAATACTCGCAGAAACCGGAGATTTTTTTGGCTGCTACAAGAGTTTATATTTTAGCTAAAGAGCTTGGTGTTAAAAGCAAGGCTATTGTGGAAAAATGTCAGGCTGAAGAGCTTGATATAAAGAACCATATGTCCACAATTTCAGCTGGTCTGGCAGCAACAATACGCGAGTGGTTTAGTGAAGGCGAAAACGTAACAACAATAGAGAAAAGCAGTAAAGTCGATCTCAAAAAAGTAAGAGTCAAAAGAAGAGCTTCAAAAAAAGCTGAAAAGACTGAGGAGCAAGAACCCGAGCAGAAAGTTGAAGAGCAGCAGCTTCCCGAACCACAGATATCTGAAGAAAAGCCTCAGCCCGAGCCTTCAGTTGAAGAACCTGAGAAAACAGAACCCCAGCCTGTTCCTGCACCTGAACCCGAGCCGATAAAACCGGCTGGGCCGATGATGAAAAAACCTGCTCCTGCTAAATTAAACGGCCCGAAGGTTGTCCGTATTGAAGAAGCTGAACCAGAGAGAGTCCGCAGACCAAGACAAGCCGGTCAAAGATTCCCACATGCCAGACCAAGGCGTGATGCACCTGCAACTGAGCCTTTGATGCCCAAAGCTGGTGCTAGTACTGCTGAAGATGCAAAGAGTAAATCCACCAAGTCAAAACACAAAGACAGAACCCATGGCAGAAGGCATGGTGAGGCTGAAACTGATGCCCAAAAAAAAGGGAAGTTCAGTAGTCATCATCGCAGGCAAAAAGACCTTGAGGAAAGACGTGCAAGACTTGCAGCAGCAGGCGGCGAAGGTTTAAGGCTTAGACCTTCCCGGAAGATAAGCACCAAAAGTTACGGCGAGAGTAAATCTGTTCAACATCCCGAAAAGGTAACGATCAGTGAACCAATAATCGTAAAAGACCTTTCCGCAGCTTTAGCTGTAAAAGCTTCTGATATAATAAAAAAGCTTATTGCGCAAGGTGTAATGGCAACGGCGAATCAGGTTATTAGTCCAGAGGTTGCGGAATTAGTTGCCGTTGAATTTGGAACAGAGCTTATTGTTGAACGAAAAGCAAGCATCGAAGATGAAATCCAGAAAGAGTTTGAGCAGAAAGAGAAAAATAATCTTGAAAAGCGAAGTGTCATTGTAACAATGTTAGGTCATGTCGACCATGGTAAGACTTCTCTGCTCGATAAGATAAGGTCAACCCACGTTGCTTCCGGTGAAGCTGGTGGTAT
This sequence comes from uncultured Pirellulales bacterium, assembly GCA_964477135.1. Lineage (GTDB taxonomy): Bacteria > Planctomycetota > Phycisphaerae > Sedimentisphaerales > Anaerobacaceae > JAGLTN01. The sequence goes on from CAYZEH010000061.1 coordinate 6,408, forward strand.
CACGCAACATATTGGTGCCTACCAGGTAAGCGTTGGCGATAGCAAGATAACATTCCTCGATACCCCGGGGCACGAAGCATTTACCGCTATGCGTGCAAGGGGTGCTAATATGACTGACGTTGTTGTTTTGGTTGTTGCTGCTGATGATGGTATTATGCCTCAGACAATAGAGGCCATACACCATGCCAAAGCCGCGGAAGTGCCGGTCATTATCGCTTTAAATAAATGCGATCTGCCGGGATGTGATTTTAACAGAATATACGCTCAGTTCTCTGAGCATGACCTGGTACCCATTGAATGGGGCGGTAAAACTGAAGTGGTTAAGACCTCAGCAATTACAGGTGAGGGAATAGATGAATTGCTTGAGCATCTCGACTATACTACCGAATTGCTTGAGCTAAAGGCTGACAATACCATCCCTGCAAGCGGTTGGGTTGTTGAGGCGGAAATGGACTCCAAGCGCGGTCCGGTTGCTACTTTACTTATGAAAGAAGGTATGCTTGGCAAAGGTGACGTTGTACTTGCCGGTTCTGCTTATGGCAGAATAAAAGCTATGAAAAACAGCTACGGCAGGAGTTTAAAAAATGCAACAAGTTCAATGCCTGTAGAGATGACCGGTTTAAATGCTGTGCCGCAGGCGGGCGATAAATTCTACAAACTTGAGGATATAAACCGTGCTAAAAATGCCGCGGAAGAAAGCGTATTCAGATTACGAGAAGATGCGTTGGCTAAACGAACCCAGGTGACACTTGAGAATCTGTTTAGTCAGATAGAAGCTGGTAATGTAAAAGAACTCAATATAATTATCCGTGCTGATGTTCAGGGTTCTGTTGATGTTCTTACAAAATATCTCTCCGAGTTAAACACAGAAGAAGTGAAGATTAAAATTCTCCACGCTTCAACAGGTGGAATTACAGAAGGTGACGTTGTGCTTGCCGAAGCATCGAATGCGATTATTATTGGTTTTAATGTCATCGCTGATGACTATGTCGCAAAGCAGGCGGAATCCAGGGGTGTTGATGTGAGACTTTATACCATCATATACCGAATAACCGAAGAGCTTCGCAAATCTATGGAAGGTCTCCTTGAGCCAGAAGAACAGGAAAAAAGCGTTGGAAGAGTTGTTGTCAGAAACACTTTCAAGGTTTCCAGGCTCGGCACCATTGCCGGTTGCTATGTAAATGACGGTATGGTTCGCAAAAACGCTAAAGTAAGGCTCATAAGAGATAATGTTATCATCCGTGACAACCTTACAATAGAAACTCTCAGGCACTTCAAAGATGATGTACGCGAAGTCAAAACAGGGCTTGAATGTGGTATCAAGGTTGCCAAATTCGATGATGTCAAAATTGATGATATTTTCGATCTGTACGAAATAGTAGAGATTGCGAGAACTCTTTCTTAAAATAAGAAAAAGGTGTGCTTTGGATTATTCAGTTTCAAGATGAAGCTTTAAAAAACATGGAAACAAGAAGACAACAAAAGGTATCACGTGTCATAAAAGAAGCTGTCAGTGATGCTATAGCTAATCATCTCAGCGACCCCCGAATAGAAGGTTTTGTCTCAATTACCAGAGTTGATGTTTCGCCGAATTTAAAAACGGTTGACATTTATCTCAGTATTTTTGGTGGTGATGAGAAATCGCAGAAAAAAACATTCATCGCGATAAAACATGCTACGCCTAAAATACATTTTATGCTTGCAAAAAGACTTACCAGCAAGTTTTGTCCATCGCTGCATTTTAAAATGGATGAAAATCTTAAAAAGACTATGGAGACGATGAAGATCATAAACAAAGTTGCGAGTGAATATGAAATTGAAGAAAACGAAGATGGTAATCAGGTTTGATTCTGAGAAACAACTTTGTAACTGATGGAGTTTATTTCGATAGACAGAGGTTATTATGAAAAACAGCAAGGGCTATTCTGATAAGATTAAAAAACTGTATAAATCGCTAAAGAAAAAATATCCGAAAGTAGAGCCCGTAACGCATGATACGGTTACAGAGTCTCTGGTTTATGGTGCAATATCTGAGTATCTTACAGATAAGGGTGCAAAGGATGCGTTTGCCAATATACTTGGCTATTTTACAAATTTTAATGAATTGAGGGTTTCAAGGACAGAGGAGATACTGGAAATAATAAATTATAAGGACGATAAGCTTGCCCGTGAAGTTGTGTATTCCATTGTAAGAGTGCTTGCCAGCATTTTTGCCAGCTTTAACAATATTGACCTTGAGAGTTTAAAAAAACTTGGAAAGCGTCCCGCAAAGCAGGCACTTGAAGAACTCGAAGGCATCACCACTTTCATGATAGATTATTGTATGTTTACTGCTTTGAGTGGACATGCCATCCCGCTTAATACAGCAATGATAGATTATCTTGTTGGTGAGGAATTAGTGTATCCTTCCTCAGAACAGAAAGACATTGAAGGTTTTTTAACCAGGCTTATTTCTGCTAACCAGGGTTATGAGTTTTATTCACTTCTCAGACAGGAAAGTGAAACTTATAAACCTAAAAAGAAAAAAACCGTAACCAAAAAAACAACTAAGAAAAAAGCCGCTAAAAAGACTACTAAGAAAAAACCTGTAACCAAAAAAACAACTAAGAAAGTAACTAAGAAAAAAACAGCTAAAAAGGCAGTTAAAAAAACTAAAAAGAAAACTAAGAAGAAAACTAAGAAGTAAGAAAGGATCGATACTTAAATGTCAGATGAAGTATTGAAATTAGGTATCCCCGCGGGCAGTTTGTACAAATCGACTGTAGAGCTTTTTGCCAAAGCAGGGTTTCGTATCATAGACAGCAAAAGAAGTTATCTTCCGCAGATAGACGATGACCAGATCGAGCTTATCATGCTCCGTGCACAGGAGATGAGTAAGTATGTTGCTGACGGCGTTATCGACGCTGGTATCACAGGCCATGACTGGGTTATGGAAAACGATTCCGATGTGATAGAAATTTGCGAATTGGCCTATAGCAAAGCAACAAGCAAACCAACGAAATGGGTGCTGGCAGTTCCCAATGAATCTGATATCACCAAGCCCGAGCAATTGAAAGGCGGGATCATCGCTACCGAATTGGTCAATGCAACTAAGAAGTATTTCGCTGATAAAAAAATCGATGTCAAAGTCGAATTCAGCTGGGGTGCTACCGAAGTAAAAGCCAGGCTTGTTGATGCTATCGTTGAACTGACAGAAACCGGTTCCTCTATAAAAGCAAACAATCTGAGGATAATCGATACTCTCATAGTTTCGACAACAAGATTTATCGCTAATAAGCAGGCATATGAAGATGATTTCAAGCGTGAGAAAATTGAAAATATTTCTATTCTTCTCCAGGCTGCTATAGATGCCAGGAACAAAGTTGGTTTAAAACTTAATATTGAAAAAGACAATCTGCCAAAGATACTTAAAATTTTACCGGCAGAGAAAAGCCCGACTATTTCAAGCCTTGCAGATGATAAGTATATCGCTATCGAAGTAATTATCGACAGTGACATCGAAAGAAAACTTGTCCCTGCTTTGAAACGCGCTGGTGCTTCGGGGATAATTACTTATCCTCTTAACAAAGTCATTCACTGATTTAAAAGTCATCAAAATAAAAACCGGCCTTGATATTACTCAAGACCGGTTTTTTTCATTGTTCTCTCATTCTTACTTTATATTTTGTGCGTCAAGATATTTGTATTGGAAATTAAAACCTTCCGCGGTGCTAAGTCCCTGAAATACTGAAACGCCGAAGTACTTGCTAACAGTCTCGAATTCCGGCAGCAATTCGGGGTTGATGGGGCCTAAAATGCTGAATCCTGCACCCTGGAAATTATCATCAGAATCATTTCCTTCTTTGGCTATTTGCTTAATTGTCCACCACATTACCTCAGCAGCGGCACAGCTGTCTTCTATAACAACGGCTCCAACAGAAGAAGGAGTGATATTTGATTTGGCATTATTGAACCATTTTGTTGAATTCAGTGAAGCAGCTTCTTTGCTGTTTAAATTTCTGACAGCGTTTTCGACCGATTCTTCCGAACCTATTATCAAATGTGTATCGAGGACTGTAAAGGCAAAGTTTGGCATATCTACCTCCTGACCTGGTTCGTCAGGGTCACCGCCGGGGCTGCGTGTAGCGAACATAGGCAGATTTTTCATTTTAAGAATATAAATAGTATGGCCTAAAAGCTCTTTTGTTGAGTCCGGCTCATTAAACGCCAGCAATTTTCCATGAATTTCTTTCAGTGATTTTTCAAGATTGATATGGTCCGTTGTTTCGATTGCAACTATCGTATTCGTCGGTGATTTTTCTTTTTCGAAAGGCTTGTTCATCTGCTGAGCGTAAATAACCTGTGAGCCTAAATAATCTATTATCGAAGTTTTAAGCAGCAATGAAGGCTGGTCCGGTTGCGATGGCGGGACCAAAGGAGTGTTGAACATAGCAGCAAAACCCGGATTGAAAGATGCGATCATTTTATACAATTCAGAATATGCGCTGGGCAGATCGACATTGACTACCACCATCGAATACACTGAAGCCGGCAAAAATGCAGGAGCTTTAACAGGTGCCGATTTTAAATCGAGCATTTTGAAAATACCTTTTTTCTCGCCTTGGATTTTAACCTTTATCTTCGCTGAAAACGAACAGCCTGGTTTTCTCGCTACGGAAGCCGCAGCTGCTATATTTGACAGGTTATCCATTCCAAGATTATCAGCGATCGTTTTAAACTGACCGGATGTGTCATTGCCGGAGACAACCTGAATAATCTTTTTTATATTAATAAAAAAGTCAACGTCGTGATTTGACCCTAAAGATTTTATTGCGTTGTCATAGCTGTCATTATCGAAAAAAGTTTCACTGGTAGCACCTTTGATATGGGCGATCATAAATTTCAGTACTTCGATATCTTCCGAACCTAAAAGTACATCGTCGATAAAGCAGTAACTCAAATTTCCAGCGAAACCAAAGTTAAGCCTTTTGGAATCTTCAGCTGAGATGGTTCTTATTTTGACTGAGCGGTATTCGTCAGTTTTGATGTGCCAGCCTTGATCATCAGCTTCAGTTAGTGACTCATTGATAAGCTCTTTTATCTTTTCAAGATTTTCGCCCCATTGCAGAATGAAAAGTGCGGTCGGTTCATTATTTTCAACAGCTGTGGCGTCCATAACAAGTGCGAAACTCACTCTGCCAGTGGGCAGTAAGTTAGAATCTGCGATCGATTTAACAAAAATGTTATCTTCACCTTCGATTTCCTTTTTGAATTTGTTTTTTATCTCATCAAAAAAAGCCTTCATCGCCGGTTCTTTATATATTTTGTATAAAGACGTTTTTTCAAATTGGCTTTGAAGCTCGCTGAAATTTTCAACTTCAAGAAGTGCAACCGTGTCAGCAGGGATAAGCTTTGAGGTTTTGGGTAAAGACCTGGCAGCCAATGTTGATGATAAAGCGACAGTTACTATTGTGATGAAGACAAGTTTGTTTAGATATTTCACTTTGCAGACCTTTCGAGAAGTGCAAGTTGGTTTTTATTTTTTCTGGAAATCGGGCTTTTGTTTATTTTTTCTGCTGTCAGGCTGAAGGTATCTATAGCCTGTGTTGGGTGCGTCTTTGTCGTATGCGAATGATTCTCTGTTTTCGATGAAGTGCTTTACATAGTTGACCGGGATGGCAAAACCGAGTCCGCCGAAGAAGATGTAGCCCATATTTGTCACACCTATGACTTCACCGGCAAGGTTGAACAGCGGGCCTCCGGAGTTGCCGGGGTTGATATCGGCATTTGTCTGCAGATATACCAGCCCTTCGAAAGATCTGTTCTTTGTGCTGATGACACCGTCGGTTACCGTTCTTTCCAACCCCAGCGGTGTGCCGATAGCAAATACCTGCTGACCTACATTGATATCTTCGAGATCGCCGAGGCAGACATATTTTACTTCTGCGCCTTCGAGATCTTCGACTTTCAATAGTGCCAGATCGACAAATGGGTTTAGTGCTTCGATCTTTACCTTTTTGAATTTTTTCTTTTCAAAGCCGTTAGGACCTTTCTGGAAAACTGTTACTTCGATCTTTGTTTCCTGCTCGATCACGTGGCAGTTGGTTATCAGGTAGCCTTGCTCATTGATGAAAAAACCTGAGCCTAGACCGCCCGGCGTTGAGACTTTTACGACTGCTTCTGCTACTTTTTCAACACATTTTTCGATAGACATTTTTTCAAAGATAGCGGTTCTGTAGAGTTGATGAGTTAAGACAGCCGAGGCTGATGGTTCGTTGATGTCAGCAGCCAGCTCGTTGGTATCATCTGCGTACTGGTATTGGGCGATGTCATCTTTTGAAATCGACAGGGCTGTGTAGCCGATGTCGAGGACGAGCAGGTTGTCTTTATCTGCGAGGATGTCTCCGGTTAGGGTTTGGCCTTGCTTTAGCGTTACTACATCAGCTAAAACCACAGCGGTTATTATCAATACCACCAAGATACCTATCGTTAACGATCTCATAAATTACTCCAATATCGAATCAGGTGCAGTTATTTTCCTTATTTAAAGATATCTTAATTACTAAACAAAGCGAAAGCAATTATAAAATGGTTGCCCCTGATTTTGCTCGTTATTGTTGTTTTTATTTTTAGATACACCCTTCAGGGTAATAAATTCCCGCGATAAAAACCCTAAAACCTGATTTTATAAT
>CAYZEH010000062.1:0-13054 GCA_964477135.1 uncultured Pirellulales bacterium
TAATGAACAGGCGTGATTTTATGGGGGCAGCGGCGGCTGCGATGGCATTTACTATCGTTCCCAGCTATGTATTGGGCGTCAATGGTAAAACACCTCCAAGTGACAAATTAAATGCAGCAGGTATCGGCGTTGGCGGAAAAGGTGCCGGCGATATTCGTGCTTTGGGTGATTCCAATATTGTTGCGATGTGCGATGTTGATCTTGAAAGGGCGTCGTGGTCATTCGGCGAATTCAAAAAGGCAAAGAAGTATACCGATTTCAGACGTATGCTTGAAAAGGAAGGTAAGAATATTGATATTGTCACTATCTCGACACCTGACCATACTCACGCAGTAGCTGCGATGGCATGTATGCAGATGGGCAAGGGAGTTTACGTTCAGAAACCTTTGAGTCATGATGTTTTTGAAGCCCGCAAATTAGCTCAAGCGGCGCGCAAATATAAAGTTGCTACCCAGATGGGTAACCAGGGACATTCCGATGAAGGGATACGTCTTGTTAAGGAATGGATCGCTGATGGTGCGATAGGTAAGGTTACGAAGGTTCACTGCTGGACAAACAGACCAGTCTGGCCTCAGGGTATGAAAAAAAGACCTTCAGGGACACCTGTGGTTCCTAATACGCTTTCATGGGATCTATGGCTTGGTACCGCGCCATACAGGCCTTACCATTCAGACTATCTGCCTGGTTCCTGGCGTGGCTGGTGGGACTTTGGGACTGGTGTGATGGGCGACATGGGTTGCCATATACTTGACCCTGTTTTCTGGGGGCTGGATCTTGGACATCCTACTTCAATTGATGCACAGGCCAGTGGCAACAGCGACGAATCTGCTCCGAAGTCTTCTAAAATTACTTACCAGTTCCCAGCTCGCGGCGATATGCCGACTGTTGAGGTTATCTGGTATGACGGCGGAAATATGCCTGAAAGGCCGAAAGAGCTTGAAAAGGGAAGAAGAATGGGTGACAGCGATGGTGGTTGTCTGTTCGAAGGTGACAAGGGTAAATTGATGTGCGGCTGTTACGGCAAAAGCCCGCGTATAATTCCTGAAACAAAAATGAAAGAATACAAACGTCCACCAAAGACTATTGTAAGATCTAAGGGTCATTATGTTGACTGGCTTGAGGCTTGTAAAGGCGGTAAACCCGCAAGTTCAAACTTTGATTATGCCGGGCCTTTGACAGAAGTTGTTCTGCTGGCGAATATAGCTTTAAGAGCAGGTGAAAAGATCGAGTGGGATGGCCCGAATATGAGAGTTACTAATGTGCCGGAAGCTAACGCATATGTAAGACGTCTTTATCGGGGCGGTTGGAATTTATAGTAATAAAATTTTAAAATGAAGATAGGTGTATTATGTCAGTAAAAAATAATATAACAAGACGTAATTTTATCAAGCGGAGTGCATCATCTGCTTTTGCATTTTCGGTAGTTCCGTCATTCGTTCTTGGCGCTAATGGTCAGAAACCGCCGAGTGATAAAATGAATTTCGCAGCTATTGGTTGCGGCGGTATGGGATACTGGAATATTTATAAAGTCGGCGAAGCTGAGAAAGAAAATATTGTTGCATTGTGTGATGTTGATACTCCCAAGGCTGCTGAACCGGGCGGCGGATGGTTTAACGCTTCAAATACGTACCAGAAGTATCCCGATGCGGCGAAGTTCAAAGATTTTCGTAAGATGCTCGAAAAACAAGGTAAAAACATTGACGCTGTTATAATCGCTACCCCTGATAATACTCATGCTGTAGCAGCGATGGCATGTATGCAGATGGGTAAGCATGTCTTTGTTCAAAAACCCATGACGTATAATATTTACGAGTCAAGGGTACTGGTTAAAGCGGCTCATAAGTATAAGGTTAAGACCCAGATGGGCAATCAGGGACACTCTGATGAAGGTATAAGGCTTATAAAAGAATGGATCCTTGACGGTGCCATTGGTAATGTGACGCAAGTGCATTGCTGGACAAACAGACCGGTTTGGCCTCAGGGTATGAAAACCAGACCACCCAAAATGGAAGTCCCCAAAACTCTTGCATGGGATCTATGGCTTGGGCCTGCTCCTTATCGTGATTATAACTATCAGTATTGTCCGGGTGCCTGGCGAGGCTGGTGGGATTTTGGTACTGGCGTTTTGGGTGATATGGGTTGTCACATTCTTGACCCTGTAGTGTGGGCGCTTGATCTTAAGAGTCCTGAATATGTCGAATCTGATTCACCTGGCGGGACAATTGAGTCGCCTCCTAAGTCATCAAAGATACATTATAAATTTGGGCCTCGCGGAAAGATGTGCGCGGTTGATGTTACGTGGTATGATGGCGGATTGATGCCTGACAGGCCTGGAGAACTTGAACAGGGCAGACAGATGGGAGATAAAGAGGGTGGATGTCTGTTTGTTGGCGATAAAGGTAAGCTGATGTGTGGTGCTTACGGCAGAGGGCCTCGGTTGATCCCGGAAACAAAAATGAAAGAATATAAACGACCTGCAAAGACTATTAAAAGAGTCAAAGGGGGACATGAAAAAGACTGGATACGTGCCTGTAAGGGCGAAATTGACCAGTCCAGTTCTAATTTTGATGTCGCAGGTCAATTAAACGAGGTTGTACTTCTCGGCAATCTGGCTTTAAGGGTTAAGGACAGGGTTTACTGGGATGGCGAAAATATGAAAGTAACTAATAACGCTGAAGCTGACAGTTATGTCAGGCGTGATTATCGTCAAGGTTGGACACTTTAATATATGGATTTAATTATGAAAAAAAATAATCTTACGAGACGCGATTTTTTAGCAGCGGCATCTGCAACGGCAGCATTTAGTATTGTGCCGAGTTATGTTCTTGGTGCCAATGGTCAAACGCCTCCGAGTGACAAATTGAATATCGCAGCTATCGGTTGTGGGGGAATGGGTGGCGTTAATATTAATATGCTCGGTGCTCAGAATTTTGCAGCATTGTGTGATGTTGATGATAAGAGAGCTAAAGATACTTTTGAAAAATATCCAAATGTTCCAAAGTATAAAGATTATCGCAAGATGCTGGAAAAACATGATAAAGAAATTGATGCTGTCTTAATTGCAACACCTGACCATGCTCATGCCGTTGCTGCGATGGCTGCGATTAAAATGGGCAAGCACGTTTATGTTCAAAAGCCGATGGCTCATGATATTTATGAAGTACGCGAGCTTACAAAGGCCGCCCGCAAGTATAAAGTCATGACGCAGATGGGCAACCAGGGGCATGCAACTGAGGAAATCAGACTTGTCCGTGAATGGTTGCAGGCTGGTGCTATCGGCAATGTTACCAGGGTTCATGCCTGGACCAACAGACCAGGTGGCCCCTGGGGCTGGGCTCAGGGTAGAGATGTTCCCCAAAAACCCAAGCCTGTTCCAGCTTATCTTGACTGGGATCTCTGGCTTGGTACCGCTGAAAACAGGCCTTATCATCCTGCTTATTGTCCGGGAGTCTGGCGAGGCTGGTGGGATTTTGGTACCGGTGCGTTGGGTGACATGGGCTGTCATATTATAGACCCTATTTTCTGGGCGCTTGATCTTAGTGCCCCCGATAGTGTGGAAGCATCTTCTGTAGAACTGAAACCTCATTCCGCTCCTATAGCATCGATGATAACATACAAATTTGGTGCCCGTGGTAATATGCCGGCAGTAGAGATGATCTGGTATGATGGCGGATTAAAACCTGCCAGGCCCGCGGAACTTGAACCAGGCAGGAGAATGGGCAATGATAACGGCGGTGCGATCTTTGAAGGTGACAAGGGCAAGCTTATGTTTAGCGGTGCCGGAGGGGCTCCGAGGCTTATTCCTGAAACTGCGATGAAAGCGTATAAAAGACCTGAAAAGACTATTCCAAGAATCAGAGGAAGTCATGAAGATGATTGGGTAAGGGCATGTAAGACAGGCAAAGCTGCAAGTTCGAATTTTGATTATGCTGGGCCTTTGACGGAAACTGTTTTGCTTGGTAATCTTGCGATAAGAGCTGGTAAGAAGATTTACTGGGATAGTGAAAATCTTAAGGTGACTAATTGTTCGGAAGCAAATAAGCTTGTTCAAAGACAATATCGTCAGGGTTGGAGCTTGTAGTATTGGTAATAAGGAAAAGTATATTATGGCAGGTGATAAAAAATATAACAGGAGATGTTTTTTAAAGACTTCTTTTAATGTTGCAGCGGCGTCGGTTGCATTTCCTTATATTGTTTCTTCAGCAGCTCTGGGTAAAGACGGCTCAGTCTTACCCAGTGACCGTATAATTTTGGGCTGTATCGGTCTTGGCGGACAGGGAACGCATAATATGAATGCTTTTTTGCGGCAGCGTGACGTTCAGCTTGTCGCTTTGTGTGATGTCAATAAAGGCAGTGATGATTATGACTTCCTTTATCAATTCGCTGACAACTCATCCGCTGGTCTGGCACCTGCGAAGGAAAGAGCTTTGACTTATCTGGCAACTCAGGGGAAATCAGGCGAAGGCATAGATTGTTATCAAGATTTCAGGAACCTTCTTACTCGCGGCGATATCGATGCTGTTTCGATTTGCACGCCTGACCATTGGCATGGTTCTGTTTGCGTTGCTGCGGCAAGGGCAGGCAAAGATATTTATTGTGAGAAGCCTTTAACCAATACTATTGCGGAAGGGCGAGCGGTTTGTGATGCGGTTGAAAAATATCAGACGGTATTGCAGACAGGCAGCCATGAAAGAAGCAACGACAGTACACGTTTTGCTGCTGAACTTGTGCTTAATGGCAGAATAGGAAAGTTGCATACGATCACAATTAACATGCCGGTTGATAATCAGATAGAGATTTCCGCTCAGCCTGTGATGAAAGTTCCTGATGGTTTTGATTATGATTTCTGGCTTGGGCCTACGAAATACATGCCTTATACCAGAAGACGGTGTCATTTTTACTGGCGGTATCAGCTTGCTTATGGCGGCGGAGAAATGACCGACCGCGGGGCACATATTATGGATCTTGCGCAGATGGCTAATGACACAGATGATACCGGCCCGGTAGAGATATCAGCTATAGGGCAGGCTCCGAGCGATGGTTTGTTTGATACTTTCGATCGGTTTGAATTCGAATGCAAATATGCTAACGGCGTTCGGATGATAGGGAAACACTCCGGCGTAAGAGGTTTAAAGCTTGAAGGGGACAAGGGCTGGATATTTATTCATATCCATGGCGGAAGACTCGAAGCTGAACCGACATCACTTTTAACAGAATATATAGGCCCAAACGAAAGGCACATGGGCAGAAGCCCAGGTCATCATCGCAATTTTCTTGATTGTGTTAAAACCAGACAAACGCCTTTGGCTTCAGCTGAGATCGGCCATAGGACAGGGACGATATGTCACCTTCTGAATATTGCAATGCTGACAGGCAGAAAACTAAAATGGGACCCACGCACAGAGCAGGTGACTAATAATATTGCTGCCAACAGGATGTTAAGAAGAACCATGCGAAGTCCGTGGAATTTTATATAGTGAAAGGGAATTTTTAGATGGCTCTATTGCTTGGATATGATATCGGCAGCTCTTCGATAAAGGCTTCGTTGATCGATTCGCAGACAGGCAAGGTCATTGCTGATGCGACATCGCCTGACAAAGAGCTGGAGATAATTGCTCAAAGAGTCGGCTTTGCAGAACAGCACCCACAGACATGGTGGCAGCATGTTGTTTTAGCAACCGCGATGATAAAAGAAAAAGCAAAATTTACACCTGGGGATGTTAAAGCTATTGGCATTTCTTACCAGATGCATGGTCTGGTAGTAGTTGATAAGCAGCAGCAGGTTCTCAGACCCGCGATAATATGGTGCGACAGCAGAGCGGTTGAGATCGGTGAAAAAGCAGCAGTTGATATCGGCAGAGATAAATGCCTGAAAAGTCTGTTCAATCTGCCCGGCAATTTTACAGCTTCAAAACTTAAATGGGTTAAAGATAACGAGCCTGATATTTATTCAAAGATAGACAAGATGATGCTGCCCGGTGATTTTATCGCAATGAAAATGACCGGCGAGATTTCCACAACCCCATCAGGTCTTTCGGAAGGGATAATGTGGGATTTTGAACATGACAGATTAGCTGATTTCGTTCTTGATAATTACGGCATACAAAAAGATATTTTACCGAAAGTAAATCCTACATTTTCAAATCAGGGACAATTAACTGTCGGTGCTGCGGATGAGCTTGGCTTATGCAAAGGTATCCGGGTGACATACCGAGGCGGAGATCAGCCTAATAATGCTTTGTCACTTGGTATTCTTGAGCCTGGTCAGGTTGCCGTTACTGCAGGAACTTCCGGCGTTGTTTATGGCGTTAGTGACAAAAAAGATTATGACAGGCAATCGAGAGTTAATACTTTTGTTCATGTAAACCACAGCGAAAAAGAAAACCGATACGGCGTATTGCTCTGCCTTAACGGCACGGGGATTTTAAACAGTTGGCTAAAGCATAATTTCGTCGGCGACAATATAAGCTATGAACAGATGAACAAAATAGCGGCGACCGTTCCTGTCGGCAGTGACGGGTTGGTTATACACCCTTACGGCAACGGCGCAGAAAGAACGCTTGGTAATAAGAATATCGGCGCTTCTGTTCATGGATGGAATTTTAATGTTCATAAGAAAGCCCATTTCCTTCGCGCTTCTCAGGAAGGAATTGTCTTTGCGTTAAATTATGGTCTTGAGATAATGAGATCGGTTGGTGTCAAAGCTGACAATCTCCGCGCAGGCCAAGCTAATATGTTCCTCAGCCCATTATTTGCAAAGGCTTTTGCTACTACTGCTGATTGTGTTGTTGAGCTTTATAATACCGATGGCGCACAAGGCGCAGCAAGAGGCGCAGGTATTGGCGCGGGTATATACAAAGATTATAAAGAAGCATTTGCCAGCTTACAGTGCAAGCAAGTTATTGAGCCTGATAAGCAAGCACGAGAAAGTTATAAAAGTGCATATGAAAAATGGTTAAGTTATTTGAAGATAGACACCTGTGTTAAAAGTCCAATTTTCAAGCCATGAACGCAGGGGAGGGATAAAAACGAGGATTATTTTCGTTGTTTTACGCTTTTAATGTAACCATCAGTTTTACGTTAAAATATTAATTATGGTAAAAAAATTGGATTGATTTATTGCTTAATTGGCGGAAAAGTTGTATAAATATAGTTTTTAAGGGGTAGGTAGAATTGTAAAGAAATGTATGGTCAACATGGAATGTTTTAAGACTTATACAGTTAAGTTATTTTGGTTTTTTATTAGAAAAAGGTAGAAATTATGACACGCAAAATGGTTACTATTGACGGTAATACCGCAGTAGCTCATGTGGCGCATGCTACGAATGAGGTTATCGCGATTTACCCGATTACGCCGAGTTCATCAATGGGTGAGATGGCTGATGCCAAATCAGCGGCAGCTTTGCCTAATATCTGGGGGACGATTCCTTCTGTTACTGAGATGCAGTCAGAGGGTGGTGCTTCAGGTGCTGTGCATGGTGCTTTGGCAGCTGGTGCTTTAACAACAACTTTTACAGCTTCGCAGGGATTGCTTTTGATGATCCCGAATATGTATAAAATAGCCGGTGAGCTTACTCCGACTGTGTTCCACGTCTCAGCAAGGTCTCTGGCATGTCAGGCTCTTTCGATCTTCGGTGATCACAGTGACGTGATGGCTTGTCGCCAGATTGGTTTTTCAATGCTTTGCTCGAGCAACATTCAGGAAGTTATGGATTTTGCTCTTATCGCTCAGCAGGCGACATTGGCATCGAGAGTTCCTTTCATACATTTCTTTGACGGCTTCCGCACAAGTCACGAAATACAAAAAGTCGAAGAGCTGACTTATGATGATATGCGAGCTATGATAGATAATAATCTGATCGCAGCTCACAAGGCAAGAGCATTGAGCCCGGATCACCCAATGATAAGCGGTACCGCTCAGAACCCGGATGTTTTTTTCCAGGGTCGTGAGACCGTAAACAAATATTACCAGGCAATACCTGCGATCGTTGAAGAGACGATGAAAAAATTCAAAGATATCGTTGGCAGAGAGTATAAACTCTTTGACTATGTTGGTGCGCCCGATGCCGAAAAGGTTATTATCCTTATGGGCAGCGGTGCTGATACTGCTCATGATACAGTTGAAGCTTTGGCTGCTAAGGGTGAAAAGGTTGGTATTTTGAAAGTTCGTCTTTACAGGCCTTTCAGCATCGATCATTTTATCAACGCTTTGCCCGCAACAGTTAAGAAAATCGCTGTCCTTGACAGGACAAAAGAACCCGGTAGTCCCGGTGAGCCTTTATATATGGATGTAAGAACCACTATTGGTGAGGCTATGAGTAAAGGCCAGACTTCATTCAAGGATTATCCTCTGATAGTTGGTGGTCGTTATGGCCTTGGCAGCAAAGAATTTACACCTGCAATGGTAAAGGCTGTATTTGACAATCTTGATGCAGCTCAGCCCAAGAACAGCTTTACAGTTGGTATCGTTGATGATGTCACTAATACCAGCATTGAAGTTGATGACTCATTCAATCTCGAATCAGATGTTTATTCAGCAATGTTCTATGGCCTGGGTTCAGATGGTACCGTTGGTGCCAATAAAAACTCGATCAAGATCATCGGAACGCTGACAGACAATTACGCTCAGGGGTATTTCGTTTATGACTCCAAAAAAGCCGGCGCCATTACAGTATCACACCTTCGGTTTGGTAAAGAGCTTATCAGAAGTCCTTACCTCGTTAAACAGGCAGACTTCGTGGCTTGTCATAATCCGAGTTTCCTTGAAAAATATGACATGCTCTCGAATGCTAAAGATGGAGCGACTTTCCTGCTGACCAGCACTCATTCAAAAGATGAAGTCTGGGACACATTGCCGGTAGAGGTTCAAAAGCAGATAATCGCTAAGAAGCTGAAATTTTACTGCATTGATGCTATTGACATTGCAGATGAGCTTGGCCTGGGTGCGAGAATCAATGTCATCATGCAGACCGCATTCTTCAAGATCAGCGGCGTGATAGAAATTGATGTTGCCATCAAAGCAATTAAAGACGCTATCAAGAAGAGCTACGGCAAAAAGGGCGATAAGATCGTTGCGATGAACAACGCTGCTGTGGACGCAGCTTTGGATAAGTCATTTGAAGTTACAGTACCTGCCAAAGCAACAAGTACCAAAACCATGCCTCCGCCAGTTCCTGCTAATGCTCCTGAGTTTGTTCAGGATGTTACAGGTGAGATATTAGCAGGTCGCGGCGATAATCTGCCTGTCAGCAAGATGCCGATAGATGGTAAATTCCCAACCGCAACAACTAAATATGAAAAGAGAAATATTGCACTTAATATTCCGCAGTGGGAGCCTGATCTTTGTATCCAGTGTGGTCAGTGTTCTCTGGTTTGTCCCCATGCTGCTATTAGAATAAAAGCTTACGATCCGGCATGTCTGGACGGTGCTCCGCAAGCTTTCAAGTCTGTTGATGCTAAGGGCAAAGACTTCGCAGGTATGAAGTTTACGGTTCAGGTCGCCCCGGAAGACTGTACCGGTTGCATGGCATGTGTTATCAATTGTCCTGCAGTGGAAAAAGACGAGAACAAACAACCTACAGGCAAAAAGGCTATCAATATGGTTCGCCAGGAAGCTCTTCGCGAGCAGGAAGTCAAAAACTGGGATTTCTTCCTGTCACTGCCTGAGACTGATCCTGCTAAGTACAAACTCAACACAGTCAAGGGCAGCCAGTTTGCTCAGGCATTGTTCGAGTTCAGCGGTGCTTGTGCCGGTTGTGGTGAGACTGCTTATGTTAAACTCCTTTCTCAGCTTTTCGGCGACAGGGCATTGATCGGTAACGCTACAGGTTGTTCATCGATTTATGGTGGTAACCTGCCGACTACGCCTTACGCTAAAAGGCCTGACGGTCTTGGACCAGCCTGGAGTAACAGCTTGTTTGAAGACAATGCTGAATTCGGTATGGGTATGCGTCTGGCAGTTGACAAGTTTAAAGAATATGCAACTGAGCTTCTTGATAAGACAGCTGAAGCTGGTTGTGTTGATAAAGCTTTAGCAGCTGAGATTAAAGAAGCAATGGTCGGTGAGAAATCACAGGCAGCTATCGAACTGCAAAGAGCAAGAGTTGCTAAGGTTAAAAAGGCTTGCGAAAAAAGTGGTTGTGAAGATTGTAAAACTCTGCTGACAGTGGCGGATTACCTTGTAGATAAATCTGTCTGGGTTGTTGGTGGTGACGGCTGGGCCTATGATATCGGTTACGGCGGGCTGGACCATGTTCTGGCAAGCGGAAAGAACGTAAACGTTCTTGTTCTTGATACTGAGGTTTATTCTAATACCGGCGGTCAGATGTCGAAGTCCACTCCGAGAGCGGCAGTTGCTAAATTTGCTGCTGCTGGTAAACCTATGCCTAAGAAAGATCTCGGTATGTTAGCAATGACCTATGGCGGTATCTATGTAGCCAAGGTTGCCGTTGGTGCTAATCCGAATCAGGTTGTCAAAGCTTTTGTCGAAGCCCAGGCATACGATGGACCAAGTTTGATTATTGCTTATTCACACTGCATCGCTCATGGTATTAACATGTCTAAGGGTCTTGAAGAACAGAAAAAGGCGGTAAGTTCTGGTTATTGGCCTCTTTACAGGTTCGATCCAACCCTTGCGGCACAAGGCAAGAATCCATTACAGCTTGATTCAAAGGCTCCGACAACTGATTTTGAGGATTATGCTTATGGTGAAACCAGATATATGTCGCTGAAGAAGGCCAAACCCGAAGCAGCTGCAGTACTTATGGCACAGGCAAAGAAAGACGTTGTTGCTAAGTTTAAACTCCTCCAGCAGCTTGCAGGTCTTTCCTGTGATTGCGATAGCACAGAAGAATAAAACTTAAAGTTTCAAAAAAGTTTTCAAAAGCCGGCTTGTTTCAAGTCGGCTTTTTTGTGCGCCTGATATGGTGTATAGTTCGTGGGATGCAATTCCTCTGCAAGCTTATGATGAGAGAAACTTCAGGTTTGATGAAGATAATCTAAGCAAAAATGAAAAAGCCAAGTATACTAATCCCAGTTGAATTTTTCCGTTTATCCGCGGGTAAATAACTCAAAAATAAGAAGTTATAGATTTATTCGCGGAAATTTATCACCCTGAAGGGTATAAATATTGACATGTCACTGTTCAATTTGCACCCGATTATTGCGTAAAATCACGATAAATCGATAATAAAAATCCAAACTTACAACCAATTGAGAAGATAGGGTGTTGACTTAAGGCGACATTTTTGTTAAAATAGGATTGTGTTTGTATTTGAATAATATTTTTGGGTGTGGGTTTTTAGGTGAATTGCTTCGCTTTTATGCAAATTTTTCGTTTGGCCCCTTTTTAAGGAGATAGTTGTATGGTTTCCAATCGTTCTGGTATAATTTCACTGCTTATTATTATCATCGCAGTTGCATCAGTAGTTTGTTCAGCAGACTGTACAGGCCTGATAACAGCAGATTTAAATGGTGACTGCACGGTCGATTTCACTGATTTAGAGCTTTTAGCTGAGGATTGGCTTGATATTTTCTGTGTATATCCAGCCTGCCAGGCTGATCTTGATGGTCTTGGAAATGTCAATTTCGTCGATTTTGCTATCATGGCTAATAACTGGAACGCAGTGCCTTTGTTTATAAATGAGATACTCGCTACTAATGATGAGGTTAATTACGATGAGCAGGGCGATTTTGATGACTGGATTGAAATATACAATCCTTCTGACAGCTCAATAGACCTTGCCGGGATGTACCTCACTGACGATCTTTCCAATCCGAACAAATGGCAATTCCCAGTTGGATATCCCGCTGACACCACGATTTCCGCTGGCGGTTATCTGCTCGTATGGGCGGATGAAGATGGCAGTGATGGGCCGATGCATGCTAATTTTAAACTTGATGGTGACGGAGAAGTTGTTGCTCTTTTCGATGCGAATGAAAACCTGATAGATGTTTTAGATTTTGGCGTGCAAAATGCTGATGTTTCTCATGGTTGTTATCCTGATGCGGCTGACGATATGCAGTTTTTCTCTACACCTACGCCGGAAGCCGAGAATAATCAGGCGGGCATAGCGGGTTGGCCTGAAAGAGTTGAGTTTTCAGAAGATGGCGGTGTTTTCACTAGTTCTGTTGTGCTTTCAATGACGGTTGATACTGCTGGTGCTACTATTCGTTACAGGCTTGATTATCAGAATCCTTCAAGTTCCAGCACGCTTTATACTGGTCCGATCACAATAAGCTCAAGTACGCGAATTTCCGCGAGAGCATTTGCAGCTGGTCTGGCACCTGGGCCTATAACAAAAGATGGCTTTCTTAAATTACATTCCGACGTTGCAAGTTTCAATTCAAATCTGCCTATCGTGATTCTTGATACCAATGGTTTTGATATTACCGAAGAGGATGACCAAAATTTGGATTATCCTTACAGAAATACCTATTCGGTTTTTATTGATGTTGATGAAGTTACAGGCAGGGCTTTTATTACTGATAAGGCTGATCACGCTGGCAGAGGTGGTATGAAAGTCAGAGGCAGGACCTCTGCAGGTAGTGCTAAAAAACAATATAACTTTGAAGTCTGGGATGAGAATAACGAGGATAAAGATGCTTCCATTTTGGGTATGCCTTCAGATTCTGACTGGGTTATCCATGGGCCTTACCTGGACCAGAGCTTGATGAGAAATTATCTTACTTTTAAGTGGAGCAATGAGATAAGCCAATATGCTCCGCGAACAATATACTGTGAAGCATTTTTGAATACTTCGGGCGGTTCGGTTTCTTACAGCGATTATGTCGGTGTTTACATTATCATGGAAAAGATAAAAAGAGGCAAAGACAGGGTTGATGTTGAAAAGCTGAACCCGACAAATATTAGCTATCCTGAAGTTTCCGGGGGTTATATACTTGCATTTGATAAGGGGAATATTATCGACCCCAATAAGGTGGCAAATTATTTCTGGACATCTGTTTACAATAAGGCCGTTCAATATGTTTATCCTGAATATGACGAGCTGACCGCAGCGCAGAAAAGCTGGCTTAGTGGTTGGTTTACTGATTA
>CAYZEH010000063.1:0-13035 GCA_964477135.1 uncultured Pirellulales bacterium
TCTGCTTTTTAAGCAGTAATACCAGGGCCCGGACTAAAATCCGGGCCCTTTTTTATAAGGTTATTGGAAATCTATTTCGATTGCTGAGAGTTGAGTGTCAGTTGTGAATTCAATCTTCAGGAAGTTGGCGTCGCATTTGTTTTCTGCTTCGAAAAGTACGGGCCTGTAATGGTCCTTTTGGGCATTGCTGAAAGCTTTCTTCTCACTATAAAAGACAGTCTTTTTAAAAGGCAATGATTTATAATTTTTATTGTCAGAGCTTACTGAAAGTTTTATGTCTTTAACCTCACCTGGATAGAAAGTATATAATTTTACAGCTTTGATATTGCCTTTTGTTTTGTAAATTACTCTTTTGCCTGCGGGGACCTTTAGTCTGAATATGTCTTCGCGTGTTTTATCAACAACCGTATCGTCAATTACGACGTCAGTGTCATAAGCGTAAATTTTGCTGAAGTTGTTTAGTTCGTCTACAAGTCTTTGTGTTTCTACTTTAACTGGGCCAACGGTGTTTGAAGTGCTGCTTTTGCCAGTTGAGTTTAATGCGATGACTCGGTAGTAATAAGTTTCGCCTATCTTTGCGGTTGTGTCGTTGAAGAGTGGGCGGAACTGGTATTTTGCATCAGAGATATTTTCGCCGATTGTTTGCCAGCAGAGTTTATTTTCAGATCGTTGGATGTCATAGCCGCAAGCACCTACGGAGCCTTGCCAGTTGATATTGCCGACAGAAGTTATGTCGAGGAGTTTTGGAGCTTTTGGTTTCGGCAATTTTGGAACGTCGAGGCCTTTAAGCTTGTATGCTTTTTCACGGATGAGATTAAACAGGTTGGTTTCATCGTAAGAGTCGCCGGATGGAAAGCCTGGGTAGTGATATGATTTGAATCTGCTGTTGGTGCTCCAACCTTCGAGGTGGTGGTAGAAGCCGCCTTCTCTTCTGTGGTATCTTAGTGACCAGAGGCAAGCACCTGATAGGCCGCTATCGATCATGTAGTCCATTACGTCAGCGGCTGCGTTTGTTGTGATGAAGCCGAACTCGCCGACGATTAGAGGTTTTTTGCCTTTGCAACGGTCGAAATTGCTTTTCAATTTTTGGATTATTGATTGCGGGTTGTAAGGGTTTGGGTACAGATGTATTGTCAGGATGTCTACGTATGGGTCGTTGATAGATTCATTTCTAGCATCTGCGGTGTGGAAGCCATCCATTGTAAGGTGATTTGAATCTATGTTTTTTACAAATTTACAAATTTCAGTTGTCCATTTTGGAGTTGCGCCTCTTAGTTCGTTACCGGTTTCCCAGCAGAGGACAGATTTTTCGTCTTTGTATTTTACACCAGTGTAAGTGTTTGTTCTGTTGAGGAAAATCTTAAGATTGGTCTTAAAGTCTTCGATGATCTGTCGATTATTGTAGAATGATTCCATCTTTCTTTCCGGGTTGCTGATGAAATCTTCGATGATATCACCTCTGAAAGCCAGGTAGCTTGGTGCTCCGCCGAAAAAGTCGTGTTGTTCTACTAAGGGGACAATTAGTCTGATGCCTATTTCGTCGGCTAGTTGGAGGAGCTTGTCAAATGTACGCATCGCTTGCTCGTTGTATTTTCCTATGCCGAGTATGTGTTTTGGGACGATGGGGTCCTCGTTAGCATTACGTATAGAAATTGGAAAAATCCTTATCGCGGGCATGCCCATCTGTTTGACAGATTCGAAAGCGTCTCTCATTTCGAATTCGTCAGGTAGGCGGTAAACGGTTTTGCGAGTGAAGGTTTTGGCGTCTTCGTTGAAATGTAAGGTCGGTACATTAAAAGATATAAAACGCAATTCCTTGTTGCCGTCCATTAGCTTATCAGCGTCTCTGGTAATAAAGTTTTTGAACCCTGAATTGGATTTCGCGGCTGTGACAGCAGGGATTAACGCTATGCCGGCAATGATTGTTAGTAGAATTTTTCTCATGTGTTGTAATCTCCTTATCTAATTTAATTTCTTGTTTCGTTATTTACTTTTTATCTCTACTCGTGAAAGCTGAGCATTGTTCGTGAATTCTATCTTTAAATACCTTGCGTTTGCAACATTATTATTTCCATAATATAAAACAGGCTTTGCGTAGCCGTAATCGTAATCATTAGGGCCAGGGGTTACGTAGTAACTCGTTTTGTTCGTAGAAAGGGCGGTGTAATTTTTTCTGTCAGCCGATGCGTAAACCTTGAAATCGCTTATATCGCCTTCGAAAAATGAATAAATTTCAAAATTTTCAATCGTTCCTTTGGTTTTGTATATGATAAAGCTGTCCTTGTTTGCTTTGACCCGGTGAGAGTCTTCTTTGAATATGCGGGGTCTGTCAAGTTTTTCGAAAGATATTTTATCGTAGGCATATATCATACTATGGTCAGCCATTTCGTCAGTAATTGTATAATATTTTACATTTACAGGCCCTACGATATTTGAAGGAGTTGATTTGCCGGCAGAATTTTTGGCGATAACTCGATAGTAGTACTTCTTACCGATCTTTGCAGTTTCGTCATTGAACAGGTCACGGTATTGATATCTTGCATCAGAGATGTTTTTTGCGATAGTTTTCCAGAATAGTTTGTTGTCAGAGCGTTGAATGTCATAGTCCTGGGCTCCAACGGAGCCTTGGAAGTTTATAGCAGCGACATCTGTTATAGGTAAAAGGACAGGCGGAGCGGGTTTTTCAAGAGGAGGAGTTTCAAGGCCTCTGATCTGAAAAGCTTTTTCTCTCATTACGTTAAGGAGATTTTTTTCATCGTAGTATCCTCCACTATCAAAGCCAGGCCAATGATAAGCTCGGAATCTGTTTCCGCCGAACGGTTCGGTATGCCAGTAGAATCCACCATCTCTGCTTCTGTATCTAAGCGACCAGATGCAAGCGCCGTTTATGCCGTCGTCTATTATGAAGTCGAGGAATTCTTCTATTGCAGCGGTATTGACAAAACCGAATTCGCCGATGATATAGGGACATTTGCCTTTGCAAAGCTTTCTGTTTTCTCTCGCTGAATCTATCAGGTGATATGCAGGTGAAGCAGGGCTTGGATAGTAGTGGGTTGTTACGATATCTACATATGGGTCATCGATGGATTCGGGGCGGACTTTTGTGGTGTGGAAACCGTCCATTGTGAGATGGTTTTTGTCGATGCCTTTTATGTATTTGCATATCATCGAAGTCCAGGCTGGTGTGACCTTGCGAAGTTCATTGCCTGTTTCCCAGCATAGGACAGCTTTGTCGTCTTTGTATTTTATGCCAGTATATGTGTTGGTTCTGTTCAAAACGTATTCGATAGTCTTTTTAAAATCAGCAATAACCTGTGGATCCGTATAGAAATCTTCAGCTTTTTTGCCGCTAAATTCTGCATAGTTAGGGACGCCGCCCCACCAGATATAATCATCAGTAAAAGGAATTATGAGCCTGATATTCATTTCGTTGGCAATTTGCAAAACCTTATCGAAAACCTTGAAAGCTTCTTCGTTAAATTCTCCAGGGCTCAGCACATGTTTGGGTACAGATGTGTCTTCGCCTTTTTTTACTACAGAAAAGGTAAAAATCCTTGCTGCATTTCCTCCCATTTGTTTAATTGCGCCGAGTGCATCTCTGATCTCGAATTCATCGGGCAGTCGCCAGGGCGATTTTATTTTGAATGGAAAATTGTCCTCGTTATAATGAAGGCAGGGGATGTTGAAGGAGATAAATCTAAATTCTTCACCGCCATCCATCAGCTTGTCAGTATCTTTAGTGATAAAGTTTTTTAATTGGGCATTTGCACTAATGGCAAGGGCGGATATGAGCAAAAATGCAATTAATGTTTTTTTCATTTTTAATTTTCCTCCAGCTTATTGTACCAGTTAATTTTCAGGAATACTGATGTTACTATCAGTATGACAATGGTAATAACCATCGGTTTGCATTGTTTTAATACGATATATATAGGCAGTGTGATAAGGCATGTTTGCCATGCAATGCCTACCGCGACGTTAATCATGTCCCTGCTGAAATTAGTGTTTCTTTTGAAGTTAGGCTCTTCTTCTAATACCATTTTTAGTACAGGCGTCCAGAAGCCCCATGGTCGAACATTTTTATAGAATTTTTTCAGAATTTCGGGGTTTTCCGGTTTGGTTATCAAGCTGACTATTATTGAGGCAGCTGTGCTTATTGTCAGTATTACAAGAAAACCGTTTAGTATGTGTAAATCCGGGAAGAGTTTTGGCAGTGCCATAGCGGTTGTGATGCCAGATATCATACCGGCGAAATAGCCTGCTCCGTTTAGTCTCCACCAATGCCATTTCAGTACGTTCGGAGCGGTATATCCGCCGAAAAGTCCTGCGACGATCCACTTGGTTACAGAGTCTATGGAATCTGTCATGAAGCCGAAAGATATGCCTACAACGACTACGATAATCGAACAGATATAGCTGATGTAAATGTAGCGTTTGTCGGATGCGTTGGGGTTTATGTATCTTTTATAGAGGTCGTTGACGATATAGGCGGCGCCGGCGTTTACGGTTGAATCGAAAGAGCTCATAAATGCAGCCAAAAGACCTGCGAGCATGAATCCTGTAAGACCAACGGGGATGAAGTTGTTTATTACGTAAGGCAGGAGTTGTTCGTAATCTATCTGTTGTGAGCCCATGGTTTGCAGTTGCGGGCTGTAAAATACTAATGCAAGAACGACTATGCCGGTGATTAATAGATATCTGGGGAAAAATAATACTATAGATACGATTCCGCTCATCATGGCTGATTCTTTAGGTGATTTTGTTGCTAATACTCTCTGCATGTCATAATTTGGGCATGGACCAGCCATGCTGACGAGTACTCCTTTAAAGAGCATCATCATGAAGAATGCTCCGAATGCACCCTTTAGTGCAAAACCGTCACCTGCTATTTTATCGTTTACCGAGGCGAGGATATTTGACCAGTCGAGGTTGAGGTGCCATCCGAAGAATAATTCTTTCCATCCTTCGGGCACAACGCTGAATACCATTTCAGGTGTGGTTCTTTGCATTGCGATTACTGCTATGAAAACAGAGACGATAGTCATTATCACAAACTGGATGATATCTGTTATTACTACGCTGTGCATTCCGCCGAGGATTACATAAACAGTTGTTATTGTCATGAAGATAAGTGCGTAGACGTTTGGTGATATTTCCCAGGGGAAAAATACCGCTGCGAATTTGCCGATTCCCTGGAATGCGTATGCCATGAAACCAATAACGCTGATCAGGGCGAATAAGACTACGCTGATATGTGACAGCTCACCGCCCCGGTCGTCACCAAAACGTGTCCTTATCCATTCTGCACCGGTCAGAACGTTTGATCTTCTAAGCCAGACAGCCAGGTATACCATAAGGAATATCTGATTGAACATAGGCCAAAGCCATGGTATCCAGACGCTTTTAAGTCCGTAAACGAATAACAGCATTACCAGCCACATTGTTCCGGTAATGTCGAACATGCTTGAGGCGTTTGATATGCCGAGCACGTACCATGGGATGCTTTTGCCGGCGAGGAAGTAGGAATCAAGGTTTTTGCTGGCTCTGCGGGATACTATTACCCCTGCAGCGATGACAAGAACTAAATAGCCAATGACTATCGCGATATCAAATCCATGAATATTCATACATATCCTTAAATGGAACTTAAATTGTGACCATATAGTAATAGCTTAGCTGATATTTTCAATAATAATCCCTTACTTAAATTTACCGATGGCCAGTTCGAGTAATTAAGAATCAAACATTAAAATGTAAAATTGTGGGAAGGGCAACAGGAAATATTATCGGATGTTATTTTTCCTGATTTTTCTAAGTTTTTGGCTAATGATTTTTTGGTGTTTGGCTAATTAGTTATTAAGTTTTGTTTGTAGAGAGATGTATGTGGTTTTTAGTGGCAGCAAAAAGTGTCAAAAGGGTTAAAAGATGCGGTTAATTAATAACACTGGTAGAAGTGGCAATAGCAGACTATCTGTAGGTGATGGCAATCTATCATTTTTTGAGCAGATCACACCTCTTGCAAGGCAGATTAATTGTCTTGATAGTGAACGTATTGCTGATGTATGTATTAAAAAAATCCCTGAGCTTGTTGGTGTCAGGTTTGCCTCTATTTATATGTTCGATGAGACGAATAATATTCTCCATTTACTCAAACACAATCATCCGTATTTAATTAATAAAATAGTATCGCTGAGCCAGAATCCTCCTACTCCTATGGTAATATCAGTCAGGAGTAAGGAGCTGATTTTAACCAGTGATATAAATATGCACAAAAGACCTGTAATTAAAAAGTCACAAAGAGTTTTTTCAGAGAATTATGAGACTGTAAATTGTGCTGTTGTCCCTTTGATTTGCCAGGATAGCGTTGTTGGTGTACTTAATCTTGCAGATAAAATAGGCGGTGGAAGCTTTACCAATGAAGACATTGTTATCATCGAACTTTTTAGTCAGCTTATAGGGGCATCGCTTGGTAATGTAAAGCTTTTTGAGAAGATTCAGAAGCAGGCAGTTACTGATGGACTCACCGGGCTGGCTAATCACAGAGCTTTTTACGAGACACTTGAAAGGGAGCTTTGGCGTTTACGCAGATACGGCGGTAAGATATCTATGATAATGGTTGATGTCGATGATCTTAAAAAAGTCAATGATACCTATGGCCACCGTGTGGGAGATAGTGTTCTCAGGGCTGTCAGCGTTGGGATTAAGGAAAGTATTCGGCAGATAGATACGGCAGCGAGGTATGGTGGAGATGAATTTGGTGTTATATTGCCTAATACGCTGCTTGAGGATGCAGTTGTAGTTGCTCAGCGAATTCTTGATGCGGTGTCACATGCGTCTATTGTTTATAACGGGCAGATGATACCGGTTTCAGTCAGTGTTGGCTTGGGTCAATATGATTCTACTTCGACGCCGGAAGATATTACCAGCAGGTCGGATGAGGCTTTGTATTCTGCGAAGCAGTCGGGTAAAAATAACATCCAGATATTTGAATCTTTGAGCTAATACCATTCATGATAATAAATTTCCGCGAATAAATCCATAACTTCTTATCTTTGAGTTATTTACCCGCGGACAAAGCGAAAAATTTAATTGGGATTGGTATAATAAAGGTTTATGAGTCGAAAGGTTTTTATATAATAATTTCAAAGCTGTCTACCATGGCAGCTTTTTTTTATGGATTTGCTGCGACGATTTTGGTGGTCGGTTGTTTTGTAAATAAAAAAGCCCGACTTGGTTGTATCGGGCTTTTGGATGGTTTTCAACAAAATTGTCGATAGCTACATATCGTTCATAAGTATCTGTGAGATAGGATCTGTTGGTTGATGTAGAACGACTTTATCTCTTCCATTGGCTTTTGCTTCATACAGTGCGGCATCTGCTCTTTCGAGGATATTGTTTATGGAGTCAGATTCTGTGCCCGCCCACTGAGTCAGGCCGCAACTTATAGTAACGCTCTTTTTATGATTTACGGAAATGCTTTTTGTCTGGCGTCTGACTCTCTCAATGAGTCTCATTGCGTCCTTGGCACTTGTTTCAGGCATTATAAGCATAAATTCATCTCCGCCATATCGGGCAGTTATGTCAGTGGTTCTCATGCTTTTAGTAATTAACTTTGCGAGTTTTTTAAGTACTTTATCACCTTCAGGATGCCCTGATGAATCATTTATTTCTTTGAAATGATCCAGGTCCATGATAGCAACAGAGAATATTGAATTATACCTATAGGCTCTTTGGTATTCTATGTCTAACATTTGTTCAAGAACGCGTCTTGTTCCGACACCGGTGAGGGGGTCAGTCTGACTTTCATGTAATGCGTCCTGGTAGTCATGGTATAGCTTTGCATTTGTCATATTTGCATTGAGCAAGTCTTTCAGTAGTGAAGCCTTATATTTTCTCAGGTCTTCAGAATTTTCATTAGAAGCTTTAAAATTACACATGCAAAGAAAACCCTGCATTGCAATGTGATGATAATCTCTTTTTGAGCTGTGTCCGAAGACTGTTAATGGTATAGTGATGGATGTTTCGCTATTTTCTACAAAATTGCATTCCTGGCAAAGTTTTTTACAAGATAATATTTTATTATTTTCAGCAAGTTTGCTGAGTTTTTCAGGTTCAGAAAGATCAAGTTCCGGTATTGGACAATTATTTCTGTGTATTATAACATCGCATGAATTTTTTGCTTTAAGAAAAAGAACCGAATTTTGAGCTTTGAAGTTCTTAGGCACATCGTTTATTGCTAATTCGATAACATCGTCAAAATCCAGACTTTTCAGACCTGTTGATAACATAGCCAGTTCTTCAGCAGCAGTTCTCATCGCTTTGTTGCTTTGTAATCTATAGGCTATAGTATCACGGATCGAGACCATCGCGATTGGTGTTTTATCAATCAATACAGGTGCATGACGGATATTATGTTTTGTCATGAGTTTTTCTACTTTTTCTATGTGGTCATTCATAGAGCATGTAATCGTATCTTTTGTCATCACATCTTTTACCAATATGTGTTCAAAAGATTTGCCGTTAATAACAGTCTTATACAGAATATCTCTTTCTGCTACTATCCCGACAAAGTCATTATCTTTGTTTAATACAACCAAACAGCCTATTTTGTTATTTTTCATTTTCAGGGCTGCTTGCTTAACCGGGGTATCTTCGAGGATGGTTAACAACTGCTCAGGTTTACCACAAACCTGCTTGATATCACTTATTCTGTCTGTCATATACCACTTTTCCTCTCAACAACCTTATATCTTTATGTTAGCCCCAAACTTATTCTCTTAAATACATTACATCGGGAAAATCTTGTCTCTGAAACAATTTTAATAGATTTATTTTTTTATAATTTTCACTCATTAAATTCATTCTTTTTAATTTTCTCAGAACAAAAGTCCTATAATTAATGTTGTCCTTGAATTAAAAAAAATTAAGCAGGGCAAAAAGTCAACTTTTTAAGGTATTTTTTATTGGCGCCAAGGTGCTTTTCGTACCATTAATGGCGGCATCTGTTGGATTTTTGCCTTTTTATTGTTGCTATTTGTACAGCAGTTGCTTGCGGGATACCATTGAAGGTTATAAATCCTGTTTTTCAACCCAATAGTATTTTTTTTAACCTTACCAAACATCTCGTTCCGCCTTTTTTGTTACCAACTTATCCAATTGCAATAATCGACTTTTTACACCAAATACTTTCGTTAGATTTCCTGAAAACACCATGTTTTTTTTGTGAGAAGCAATAATTGTGAGATGGAAATGAATCAATCTGGTTAGTATTTGATTGAGTTCCATCTAAAAGGCTGTTTATTGATCTCTGTTATTTCGATCTTTTCGATTAGCCAGTTGTTGTTTTTTTGTTTTTTAAGTGACATACTTGCTTTTACGATTATAAATTTTGAGAATTCCTGTAAACTGGGGTCCAATACGACTCTTGCAATTATTGATACGGTAGTTCTACTGGTTTTTATGTCGATTGTAATCATGGACCAATAAATTTTTTCTATTATCGGCTGGGATAATATGTTTTGTGCGTGCGTTATGAGACCATCCCAATTTTTGTGGAATGTGTCTTTGTAGTTTCTATCTATGGTTGTGCTTAATATGTTTACATTTTCCGTTTCAACGGCTTTGACTGCTTTGTTAATTGTATAGTGGATTTTTTCGTTATCTGTTTTTATGAAATGATCAACAGCAAATGCAGCTAAAGCGATAGCTATTGGTAAGAGCAGATGCCGGAATCTTTTTTTTGCGGGCAGCACCATGTGAAGTAACAAAATTGTCACTAAAGAGGCTATAGCTACTATTAATAATAGCCAGGGACTTTCAAAAATATTTGCCATATTTTTTCTGCTTTATAGATTAGTTTCTCATTGAGGTTACTGGTGAGGGTATTCTTCCCTTTCTTGCGATAAAATCCGGCGCTGCTTTTTGAGCTATTTTCATTATCGGAGCAGAGCCGAGGAGTCCGCCAAAATGTACTATATCACCATGTTTTTTGCCTGGTACGGGGATCACCCTGACAGATGTTGTTTTATTATTGATCATACCTATAGCCAATTCATCGGCGATTATTGCGGAGAGCACCTCTGCTGGTGTGTCGCCTGGGACAGCAAACATATCGAGTCCGACAGAACAGACTGCAGTCAGCGCTTCAAGTTTTTCAAGGTTTAGTGCTCCGGATATGACAGCCCGGATCATACCGGAATCTTCACTTACGGGAATGAAAGTTCCGGAGAGTCCGCCGATGTTTCCTGAAGCCATAGCGCCACCTTTTTTAACAGCGTCCATGAGCATAGCCAGGGCGGCGGTTGAACCGGGAAGTCCTATCTGACTTACGCCCATAGCTTCGATGATCTCTGCAACGGAGTCACCGGCTGCGGTAGTTGATGCCAGGGAGATATCAACTATTCCGAAATCAACTTTCATCAGCTGTGCCATTTCTCTGCCGATAAGTTCGCCGGCACGGGTTATTTTAAATACGGTTCTTTTTATTACTTCTGATAATTGCGTGAGGTCGCAATCGGGGTTTTGCAGTACAACATCCCTGACGACACCGGGTCCTGAAATTCCGATATTCAGAGAGAAGTCAGGTTCACCGACGCCGTGATTTGCTCCTGCCATGAAAGGGTTATCTTCTGGTACGTTGCAGAATACAGCAATTTTTGCGCATCCAATTCCGTTTTCTGTTTTTTCTGCGAGTTGTTTTAATATGTGGCCGAACATTTCTATTGCATCCATGTTCATGCCTGTGGTGGTTGTGCCTAAATTCAGGAATCCGCAAACTCGTTGAGTTTTTCCCAGGGCCTGTGGGATGGCGTTGATGAAATTTTTGTCAGATGAAGTCATGCCCTTTTGTACGAGAGCGCCAAAGCCTCCAATGAAATCTATATTTGCTTTTTTCGCAGCGGAGTCGAGAGTCTTTGCTAATTTTACGACAGTTGCTTTAGTGTGCGGCAGAGGCTCAAGCAGCAATGAAGCAGGTGTAATTGAAATTCTTCTGTTGGTTATAGGTATGGCGTATTTTTGTTCAATTTCGTCGGCGAATTTATTTAGTTTTTTACCATTTTCGACAATCCTTTTATGTACCCTGTTACAGAAATTCGTAAGGTTTCTGTCCATGCAGTCTTTCAGGTTTATGCCGAGAGTCACCGTTCTGATATCGAAATGGTGATCGAGAGTCATCTTTACGGTTTCGAATACTTCTTCTACGGTTATTGCCATGATTATATCCTGTGCATTGCTTTGAAAATGTTTTCATTTTGGAAAGTGATATTTAGTGACATATCTTTTGCGATCCTGTCGAGTTTTGCTCTTATTTTTTCCATTGAGATATCAGCATTTACGATGTCTGCTGCCATAGTCATGACGAAATAATCTTCCATAATTTTCTGATTAACGTCCACGATATTTATGCTGTGTTTGGCCATAACAGCTGCGAGCTTCGCAATTATTCCTACGGTATCGATTCCAGTGACAGTAAGTATGCATATTTGTGATTTTTTCTTTTTAGCCATTTTCTTCTCCTGCGTAGGGCTTGTTTGATATTATTTTGCTGAGTTTTTTTCGTAATAACTCTGTTTTTGCATGGTTTGTCATATCATAGTTTAAGGCGGTTATGGTAATATAGCCATCAACCAGAGCGATGATGTCGGTACACTGTGATTCGTGTTTGTGGTCTCCGCCTTTAAGTTGGAACACGGTCTGACCAAGGCTGTTTGTGTGTTTTTCATATTTTTCGTGATATCCGCCGATAGATTGCGGAACAATTTTAATCCCTTTCGGTTTGCCATGTGAAAGGCGAGGTATATTTATATTTATGATTTCACCTGTCTGGATGGGTAATAACTTTTTGAGGGTATCGAGACAATAGTCCGCAGCGGTTTCAAAGTCTATTTTTTTACACGTTGCAAGACTCATAGCGACCGATGGTATCTTAAGAAATGCTGCTTCAATGGCGGCGGCGACAGTCCCGGAGTAGTAGACGTTTATACCGGCATTTGCGCCATGATTTATGCCGGCAACGACGAAGTCGATCTTTTCATCGCATAGTTCCATGACTGCAAGTTTTACACAGTCGGCAGGTGAACCCTGGACGCTGAATCCGGAGAACAGCTCTGTTTGAGTTTTGCTGAATAGCAAGGGCTCTTGATATGTGATAGAATGGCTTGCGCCAGATTGACAGCTTGCCGGTGCGACAACTGTTACCTTACCCAGAGTTGTCAGCCTTTTGTAAATTGCTGCCAAACCTGGAGCGAATATTCCATCGTCATTTGTTAATAATATGTGCATGAGTAGATTGTAGTGTGTTGGGCGGGATATGTCAATTGACAGCTTTACTGTGGCAGGTATAATGGCTTTATTATGAAAAAATATGAAAAAGATGGAAGCTTTACAGCGATGACTCGTCAGCAGGTTCGCAGTGTTGACCGCTGGGCGATAGAGGAAATTGGTATCACAGGTGTGGTTTTGATGGAGAATGCAGGCAGAAGCTGCGCGGAATTGGCGATAGGGAAGCTGGGTGATGTTGAAAAGCCCGCGGTTACTGTTTTTTGTGGTGTGGGCAACAATGGCGGTGATGGTTATGTTATCGCAAGGCATTTGCTGAATAATGGTTTTAAGGTTACAACTGTGATCTGCGCAGATGTCGATAAGATCAAAGGCGATGCCAAGGCCAATCTTGATATTTTACATAAAATGAATTACCCCGTTGAGATAATGGATATGCAGGGGTGTATGTTAAGCCAGGTTAGTTCCTTTTGCAGCGGTGCTGATATGGTAATCGATTGCATTTTTGGAACGGGGCTGACAGGTGAGCTTAGGGAGCCTTACCAGGAATTGATAACAGCGATTAATGAGCAGGGTCTTGATATTATGGCTGTCGATATTCCATCAGGGTTGGATTGTGATACGGGGGAGCCTTTAGGGGTAGCGATTGAAGCTGTGTGCACTGTAACTTTTGTGGCAGTCAAAAAGGGTTTTGCTGTTAATGAATCATCACAGCAATACACCGGCGAAATTTTTGTAGCAGATATTGGGATTGTT
>CAYZEH010000064.1:0-12958 GCA_964477135.1 uncultured Pirellulales bacterium
TTTTTTTGAAAGACAGGGTGGCTGATGAAAGAATTGAACATTGAAAGCAAACTTAAGGAGCTGGTCAAGGAGGTTGGCGGCAATATTGAGCCACAGTATACGAAGCTAAGGGAACTTGCGAATAAGGTTAATAATAATCAAAAGCAATTGAAGAAAAGTGTTGATAGTTTGCAGGAATCGCTTGATTATCTAAGGATTTGTATTAAATATCAGATATTTGATTTAGAGGCAACCCGAAGAGAAAATAAATATTTGAGAAAGATGCTTGAAGAACGAGAAGGATAGAGTGTAGTAGGGTTTTAGAAAAGTAGTAAGAGGCTGGGCTGATAAGATTTGACAACTTATCAGCCCAGTTTCGTATTATTGGGTTATTGCTGGTTCGCGTCATTTGGAGTTGCAGGTGTTGGTTGGGATTGCTGCATCTGCTGCATCTGCATTGTTTGAACCAGGGTCATTATTTCTTTTACGTGATCTTTGGGGACCGCGACGTCGAGTTTCATTTGTCCATTGTCAGCTTTAGCGGCGAGGACGATATTGCTTGTTGTTGGAATATCAGGTATTTGAGGTGTAGCCATCGGAACGAAACTTATTACAGCTTTTATAATACGGATGATATTGAAAGTTGCGAATATGTCAGCGTTTTCTGAGTCTTGGATTAAGCTAAGGGCCTTTTTTAGTTCTTCGGATGTTGTGAGGGAGGGCGATTTTGTTTTGTCGATGAGTTGATTTATTGTCGCAGCGTTGTCGCCACCTAACGCATAAAGAGTAAGATTGTTGACTATTGCGTATTTAGCATTGATGCCATCACCAAACATTGACTTGATAATCTGAGCTTCAGAAGAATTGGGGTCCTGGGCTTTGAAGGCGTATTTTAATGAGTTTATATTAGTATTTTTGTATTTGCTTGTGTTTTTATCTAATTGAATGTCCATATTCATGCCGGGAGAATTGAACATACCTTTTTTGAATATTGCTAACATAGTATCCATATTTTTTTGCATTTTTTCGGCATCTTTGATCTTTGTTACAGTTGCGATATTGAAAAATTGTCCGGGCTTTGAAGCGGGCATAACAGATGCTGCCATTGACCCGGATGAGTTTTCTCTTAAGCTATTCATTATTGTTTGTATTTCTATTGAGTTCTGGTCATTTTGAGGCATCGCCATCATTATTTCATAGCCGAAGCTATTCATAGCTTTATTCATTGCAGGATTCAAGTTGCAGCTTAAGTTCATCATAGCACCGTCATTTAGATAATGTGCGAAGTTTTCTTTTGGTGCGGTGTTGGTCTGGAACATTTCTGCCAGTAGCGTTTCGGGCAGGACGGAAGCTATCATTTTAGCTTTTAGGGTTTCCGGCGACGGGGTTAGTGTAGCAGAGATGGATTTCGATTCTTTGAGAATGCAATTGAATGCTCTAAAGTAGACATCCATCATAGCTGCGGAGTTTTCCATTTGTGGGTTTTGGTCCGCCATCATCAGCATCATGGATTTTGATTCCTGAAATTTACTGCTGATGACAGTGCCAAAGTTTTTGTTTATTAATTCCATGTTGCAGTAAGCCCAGAAAGGCTCTTTAGCTGCATCTTGTTTTGCGGTTTTATCTAATGTGCTGACGAGCTTTGTTTCTTTGGTGGATAGTAATTTTTTTGTTGTTTCAATCAGTTCTTCATCGCTTCCGGAGATGCAGATAATTGCGAATTGTCCTGCCTGCATTATGGACTTGTTCCTTGTGAGCAGCTTGGAAATTTTTCTGGTGTCAGCTTCGCTGCAATTTGGATTTCCGTCAATGAATTTGTTGTAGTCGGTTACGGGCAGTGCGACAGCGAGGAACATGGATGGTGCTTGTCCCGGCTGAGGGGCGATTCCACTGGTTTTTCCGAAAATAGTGAAGTTGCCAGCGGTATTGATACCTGCCAGTTCGGGGCTGCCAAACATTTGTCCAAGCTGCATCCGCAACATCATTGAAATGCCCATCGGTACAGGTGAAGCACCTGCGAGGAACTGGTCCAACCTGCCGAGAGCATAGTCAAGGTTGTTAGCTTTGACAGCGAATAAGGTGTCCGCGGGCAGCATATCGAACATGTTATCCGATGCTAATGTCTCTGAATTGGCTGGGATGCACATAGCGGCGATTAATAGTACTAATACAGCGGACAATCTCAGTTGATGTTTGTTTTGTTTTGTCATTGTGTTTCTCTCTTTAAATTAATACGTAAATTTTAATCTTATTTAAAGACTTTTAGCATAAAAACCGTTTTTTGGCAAGCAATTTTAGTGTTGAAGTGTTTTTTAAAAAAAATAGTTGTAGTATTATCAGAAGAAGTTTTCTTTTGATGTTTTGTTGTGTATCGATGTTATAATTCGCTTGACAATGTGTTAGTTTTTTAGATAACATTGTGTTTGTTATAGTGAACACAAAGGCAGTTGGATGCGTAGTCTTAAAAACTACGCGAATATATATGATAGAAAGGACAGAATGAATAGTATAGCTAATTTAAAGTTATCGGTGCGGAATATAATTGTCTTTATATTGATGCTATTTACAGCAATCTTTGTTTTACCTGTGGCAGGGGTAGAATTAGCGGAATTTGAATATCTCAGTGATACATTTAATGAGAGGGGTGTTTATTATAATAGTTATGGAGAGTTGGGTTGGGATGCTACTTTTAAGCCTTTCTTTGGGGGAGTTCCCAGGGGTTTGCGGATAGTTGATAAGACTTATGAAAAGGGGCTCGGTACTCAAACTAACAGTGAAATAGTTCTGAATCTCGACGGTTTGTATAATAGATTTACCGCCGAAGTTGGAATTGCCTACCAGGGTGGTAAGCCCTATGGCACCGCTATTGCGAGGGTTTTAGTTGATGACCAGGTGCGTTTTGAGAGTGAACTTATGAATGCAGGTACGCCGGCTGTTACGGTTGATGTTGATCTTACAGGTGCAAAGCAGCTTAAGCTTATTGGTGATGACTATAACAAGGATCACTGGAATGATGATGTTAGCTGGTGTGATGCAAAGCTTTTTTATGATCCGAAAGTAATCAAGGAGAAAAATTATCTTGAGGTTGGAGCTTTTGCAAAGGTTATCAGTTGTGATCCTAATATGGCCGATGGGCCTGAAGCTAAAAGAACTGAGCCTTTATCAAAAGATGTTCTTGTGATGGATAAATATTTGTTTGCTGATGATAAAGGTAACTATGAAGTGCCTGTCTGGAAAGATGGCAGGTGTTGTATCGGGCTTAGGTGGTTTGAGACTCGTAATATAAAAAAGATGGCCATCGAGTTTGCTAATGGGTCGGCAGTGCCGGATGTTAAGACTGCTAAGGTGCAATGGTGGGTTGGTGATTCGCCATGGCAGGGAGGATGGAAGGACCTTGATGGTGAAATCAAAACAGATGGAAGAGTCTGGTCATTTGTTTCCAACAGCAAAGATGTAAATGATGCACGTAATAAGGGCAGGGAAACAAAGAGTGCCCGCATGGGAGAGGAAAAGATCAGATGGATTTTTGGTAAGACAGATGAGCCTATATTTGTGAGCGGTCTTAGTGCGTGGTCCCATTCTTTGAGTGGGATTGCAGAGGTTGAGCTTTCTCTGGAGAGGCCTTTGAAGGGCAAGGTTGGTAAGGTAAGTATGTATAATGGGACGATCATGAAAGGCTTTGGCAAGGAAGTTCATGGCTGTGAATGGAAACTTGATAAGCCTTTGAAATTGAAAGTTCGTTATAAAAAGCATGGTTTTTATCTTGCTGATAAGACAAGCATAAGAGTTGAATTTGATGGTAAGACTGTCGCTGTTGCGGTCAGGGATATTTTAGAAAATGGGCCTGTATACGCGAATCAGTTTGGTCTTTTTGCAGCGAGCAAGGGTTGTGAGACATCTCTGGAAGATTACAAAAATGAGATGGCAAAGAAAAAGACGGTACTTGAAAGAGTTCGTCAGATGGAAGATCAGAGCTTTACTCAGGCATGGGATCATGTTCACAGGGAGATTCAGGATGGTTCTCCGATGATGATATCTTTGGCGTGTAATAATAAGAAGTTTGTTGTTACGCATGAAGGTCAGATATGGAACAGTTATAAGATAGGTGATGGGATGGTGACTGTTACGCCGACGTTTGGCAGCGGCAATAAGGATGTGAGCAGGAATCTTTATGGCAATTGGCTTCCTGTTCCTGTAGTTAGCAAAACTGAAAATGGGATAAGTTATAATCAGAGAACTTTTGTTGGGCCTTTCGATGAGAAAGCACCTGATGGTTCGCCTTGGTGGTACAGAAATAATTCTATCTGTGTTTCAGAGATAACAGTTGAGAATACTGATACGGTTAGCAAAGAGGCTACTGTTAAGTTAAAAATTACAGCAGATACGAAAGCAAAAACCGGAGCAGAGTTAAAGAGGCAGAGCGATTTTGTTTTAGCTTTTAATAAAGGCGGCAAAGCTTTGGTAGTTGCTGATGGTGGTGGGTTGGTATTTCTTAAGAGCAAGCTTGAGGGCGATACTCTTGAGGTTAGCGGTGTTTTGCCTGGCCATTGCAAAGAGACATTTACGGTTTATATGCCGAGCTGGGATTTTAAAGCTGACGATTGTGAAACGGTTGTTTCTAAGAGTGATCTGCTTAATAAGACTGAGACTTACTGGAAGAAGCTTATTGCAGGTGCTATGCAGATAGATATTCCAGAGCCTATGCTTTTGAATATTATTCGTGCATCTCAGGTTCATTGTTTCCTGGCGGCAAGAGAAAACGAATTCGGAAATTTGATTTCGCCTTGGATTTCTTCGGACCGTTATGGGCCTTTGGAGAGTGAGAGCCAGGCGGTTATTATTGGTATGGACATGATGGGGCAGGAAGAATTTGCAAGGAGAAGTCATAATTTCTTTTTGAAGAAGTATAAGCCCCAAGGTTATATGACTACTGGTTATACACTGATGGGGACGGGGCAGCATATGATGACGCTTGGCAGGCATTATCAGTTGAATCAGAATGATGAGTGGATGAAGTATGCTCAGCCTATAATGGTTAATGCTTGTGAGTGGATAATTGCACAGATCGACAAGAATAAGAATTTGTATTCTAATGGTGACAAGCCTTATGATTATGGACTGTTCCCGCCAGGAGTTTATGCAGACTGGGATAGATTTGCGTACCATTCATATATAGATGCGTTTTATTATGGTGGTCTGAAGGAAACAACAAAGGCTTTGCAGAGAGCTAATGATCCTCGTGCGGCAGAGATGATTAAAAAGACAGAGCAGTTCAGGGCTGATTTTATGCGAGCGTATAAATGGACGCAGGAGAAATATCATGTTCTGCTGCAATCTGATGGCAGCTGGGAGCCGGGTAGTCCGTCAATGATCGGATGTTTTGGTTTGGTTGGTAATGTTTATAAGGGTGAAGACTGGAAACGAGCCTGGGCAAAAGATGGCGGTAAGGGGCTTGTTATGACTTTTGCTGGTTTGATCGATGCTGAGAAAGAAAAGCCTGAAATACTTAGAATGGCTAATTATATGGAAGACGTTGTATTTCTTACTGGGGGTATGGGACAGTATAGTGTTAAGGAAACGCAGGAAGACTGGTTTAATATTGGTGGTTTTGGCAAGTGTCAGCCTTACTATACCAGGCTTTGTGAGACTTACGCATTGATAGACGATATTAAGCCTTTCCTTCGGTCTTATTTTAATCCTATTGGCAGTTTAGTTGATAAGGAGATTCTTACTTTCTGGGAGCACTTCCTCAGGGGTGGTGGATGGAACAAGACGCATGAGACTGGTTGGTTCCTTGAGCAAACTAAGATAATGCTGCTGACCGAGCGAGGTAATGATCTTTGGGTTGGGCCTTTTATTACTACAGCCTGGATGAAGGATGGGATGGTTGTTGGCGTTAGACAGGCAACGAGTAATTTTGGTAAAGTTGACTATAAGATAACTTCCCATGCAAAGGATGGTTATATAGAAGCAGAAGTCACACCGCCGACGAGGAATAAGCCTGATTCTATAGTTGTGCGCTTGCGTCATCCAGATGAAAAGAAGATGAAGTCTGTAACGGTTGATGGGAAAGAATATAAAGACTTTAATGCTGACAGGGAAATTGTTACAATTAAATCGTGGAATGGTAAGATCGCAGTTAGAGCTAATTATTAAGGGTAAATATTATGAAAGATTGCTTAATTTTAAAGTATTTACTGTTATTCTTTGTCCTTGGCGCAAATTTTTGTGCTGCGGAAGATGTAGAATCCATAAAGCAGGACGTTGCTAAGTCTATTGACGTCAGGGTGGATTCTTATTCGAAAATATCGAGACAGATATGGGGTTGGGCTGAGCTTGCATTTCTTGAAGAAAAAAGCTCCGCTCTTTTGCAGAGTACTCTGAAAGATGAGGGGTTTGAAATCGAACCGGGCATTGGCGGTATGCCAACCGCTTTTGTTGCGAGTTATGGCAGCGGAAAACCAATTATTGGTATACTTGCGGAATTTGATGCTTTGCCGGGGATGTCTCAGAAGGTTTCTACTAAACATGAGCCTTTAGTTAAAGGTGAAAGTGGACATGGTTGTGGTCATAATCTATTCGGGACTGGTTCTACGGCAGCAGCTATAGCTGTGAAGCAATGGCTTGCTAAGTCGGGCAATAAGGGGACAATAAGGCTTTATGGCTGTCCTGCGGAAGAGGCAGGCGGTGGTAAAAGATTCATGGTCGAAGCGGGTGTTTTTGATGATGTTGATGTGGTTTTGCACTGGCACCCATATGACAGAAACGATGCAAGTCCTTATACTACTTTGTCTATGTCGGCAGCAAGGTTTAAGTTTTATGGCAAGAGTGCTCATGCAGCAGGTTTTCCACATTTGGGCAGGTCTGCTCTTGATGGTGTGGAGGCTATGAATTATATGGTGAATCTAATGCGGGAACATATCCATCAGGAATCCAGAATACATTATGTGATAACTGATGGCGGCAGGGCTCCAAATGTTGTGCCCGATTATGCGGAAGTTTACTATTTTATTCGTCATCCTGATCTGAAAGTTAAGGACGATCTTTGCGACAGAGTTGCAGCGGCAGCCGATGGTGCAGCCAAAGGTACCGGGACTAAAGTTGAATATGAAATAATAAGCGGCTGCCCGAGTTTGTTGATCAATGATGCACTTTCGAGAGTGATGGATAAAAATATGCGAATCGTAGGCGGTGTTGAATATACCGCAGAAGAAGAAAAAATTGCTAAAGCTATTCATAAGACATTAGGAAAAAATGCACTGGCTCTTGGGGCGGAGAAAACTATTGAGCCTTACGATCATAAAAAAAGCCCATGTTCGACTGATGTGGGATATGTAAGCATGGTCGCTCCGACAGCTCAGCTTGTTACAGCTACGTGGGTTTCCGGCACGCCAGCTCATACCTGGCAGGTTGTTGCCGTTGGTGCGACGAGTATCGCTGAAAAGGGGATGATCAATGCTGCTAAAACAATGGCATTTACTGCGATCGATTTATATTTGGATCCTGAGACCGTTAAAAAAGCAAAAGAAGAATTTCTCCAAAGACGCGGTACGGATAAGGTTTACAGGCCCGCTACCAAGATCGAACCGCCACTTGATATGTACAAACCAAAAAAATGATCGGTGCTAAATTACATATTCAAAAGGTAGCTATGTATCTTGCGATATGTCGGCAATAAAGTCGCAGTGATCCGGCAATTATTACACGCCCAGTGAAACAGGATTTTCTGGTCATCCGGGGACAGGGAATTTTTTGTATAAGGGCTTTTAATATATTGTTCGATGCAGCAAGATGGAAAGCCAAACAAAAAACCTTCGATGCGCAGTGTTTGAGAGGTTTTGTCGATAAGTTTGTTATCGAAAAAGTTTTTGTAAAAATTTATATATGCCAGTGACATGGAAAAGATAATTTCAGTAGTAGCGGCGATTTTGGTTTTACGGTTTATCTGTTTGACGATGAGAGGGGATTCTTCAAGTGTGCTTATGGTTTTGCTGTCGAGAGGTTTTTCGTATCTGCTTAAGGGCTTTACGCCTGATAATGTCAGCAGGGCAAGATAAGCTAACTGGATATCGACATTTTTTAAGACGGAGGCGATGTCTTTATATTTATTCAGACTATGTTGGGAATTATCTTTGTTCATAAAGACTTATTCCTGGTTTTAGTTGGGGTCAGTGCTTTCGAGCCAATCCTGCGCGATTTGAGTGAAATCGGCAAAGTCTGTTTTGCAATCTTTGTTAAAATCGGCGGGGTTGTAGATTGTGGTGAGTTGGTCGCACTGTGTCGGCATTTCCAGAACTTTTATGAGCAGAGGCACATCAATTCGGTTTCTGCCATGCACATCACCTGCATAAGAGAATGAGCCGTGTTCCATGTAATGAATAACGATCAATGGGCAATCAACCTCAATACCAAGAGCTGGGTTTACTATTCCGGCCGGTCCCATATTTACGGTTTGGCCGCAGATTTCACAGGTTTCGAGTCCGTATTGAGGGATTAACCATTTATAGGTTTGTCCTGGTTGAGCCTGTTCTTGCCAGGGTAGATTTTCGATGACTGCTTCGCATTGTTT
Organism: uncultured Pirellulales bacterium; assembly: GCA_964477135.1. Classification (GTDB taxonomy): domain Bacteria; phylum Planctomycetota; class Phycisphaerae; order Sedimentisphaerales; family Anaerobacaceae; genus JAGLTN01. The sequence goes on from CAYZEH010000064.1 coordinate 8,549, forward strand.
TGCCAGTTCGATGCCGTCGGTTATGAGATTGTTGTTTTGATCCGGGTCGTTTAAGTTAGTTTCGATAGATAGTTCTTCTTCGTCAGAGAGGAGGTCGTCGTCTATATCACTTTCGGCTAAAGGCAGAAGATGGTCATTTGCGTCTTCGGGGAATCTTAGTTCAAGAACAGCTAACAATCTGTTTATATCGCTTCGACCTTTGTGGTAGCTTCCGAGACAATCAAAGCTACCATGCTGCATATAGTGCACCGCCAGTTCGGGCAGGAAGTTATTATCCATCGGGTCATCTTCAGCGGGGTAATGCAGGTGCAATTTTGGATTTACTATTTCCCAGCCTCCCATGTGAATATTTATGCCGCATATCTGACAAGTTTCGAGTCCATCCAGAGCATGAAGGATTTTGTATGTTTCGTTTGGCTGACTTAGGTAATATTCTGGCAGATCAAGTATTATTTCAGCGCAGTGCCGGGCGAGTTCAACGCCGTCATGTATGCTATTTTTGTTCTGGTCATCATTGAAAGGATTATATCCGATGGATATTTCTTCGCTGTCAGATATTATATCTTTGTCGGTGTCCTGTTTGACGGTTTGCTGGTGCGGATCAGGAATGGTATCTGCCACAACTTTATTATTGCCTGAATGCAGCGATAGAGAGATCATAGCAGCGGCAGATGCTGCGAGGGCTTTGGTTTTCAGAGACTTTTTTTGAGTTTTCCGCGTTTTGAGACTATTTATCCTTCTGAGCTTTTTCATTTTTTTAACCTCCTGATTACAATGTCCTATAACATTCTAATATTTTTTAGGTTTTATAGTCAAGGAAAAAAGGCATTTTTCGTGATTCGGCGGAAAGTTAGGGCCTTTTTTGGTCGATAAAACGGTACAGGTTAGCAATCCTGGCTTTGTAGATGAACGAATTTTATAGCCAGGGCGTATAATTAGTTGTGTTTTGAGTTTTATATGTGTATAAGAGAGTCTGTCAGGAGGACGGATTTAGTGGGCATTAATTTATACCAGAAGAATTATTATTTTGGTAGGATTTTGGTTTTAAGCTCAGAAGTAAGCAGTTAAAATGGAAATAATACCCTTTAGGGTAAGAGATTTTCGCGGGGAAACTTAGATATTAGCTCTGAGTTATTTACCCGCGGACAAACGGAAAATTTAATTGTGAATAGATTAATAGACGAACATTGGTATATTTTTGAAATTATAGAGGTTTAAAATGTTTGAACGTTTTACAGACCGTGCACGTAAGGTTATGGCTTTGGCAAACCAGGAAGCACAACGATTTAACCACGACAACATTGGTACAGAACACCTGCTCCTTGGTCTTGTCAAGGAAGGCAGTGGTGTTGGTGCAACTGTTTTGAAAAATCTTGACGTGGATATAAAAAAACTGAGGCTTGAGGTTGAGAAGTATGTGAAAAGCGGCCCGGATATGGTGACAATGGGTAAGCTTCCTCAGACGCCGAGAGCTAAAAAAGTTATTGAGTATGCAATTGAAGAGGCGCGGGCTTTAAATCATAATTATGTTGGAACCGAACATATTCTGCTTGGATTGCTTCGTGAGCATGAGGGTATTGCAGCGCAGGTTTTGATGGGGCTTGGTCTTAAGCTTGAAGATTTAAGGCAGGAAGTGTTGAGTCTTCTCGGTGCTGGTGTTGAAGACAGTCCTTCTAATATGGCAATGGATATGGGTGCAAGTTCTTCAAGACCTAAACAGAAAAGCAAGACTCCGGCGTTGGATAGTTTTGGCAGGGACCTTACACAGTTGGCTGTTGAGGACGAGTTGGATCCTGTTATCGGCAGGCAAAATGAAATAGAGCGTCTGATACAGATACTTTGCAGGCGTACCAAGAATAACCCTGTTTTGCTTGGTGAAGCCGGCGTTGGAAAGACCGCTATTGTTGAGGGGCTTAGTCAGCAGATAATTCATAAAGATGTGCCGGAAATCCTCAGGGGTAAGAGAGTCGTTGTTCTTGATCTGGCGATGATGGTTGCCGGTACAAAATACAGAGGTCAATTTGAAGAGAGAATCAAAGCTGTTATTAATGAAGTCAGGCGAGCAAAGAATGTAATTTTGTTTATCGATGAACTGCATACACTTGTAGGTGCAGGCGGAGCAGAGGGTGCAATAGATGCATCCAATGTTTTAAAACCGGCATTGGCCAGAGGTGAGGTTCAGTGTGTTGGTGCTACAACTCTTGATGAATATAGAAAGTATATCGAAAAAGACAGTGCTCTTGAGAGAAGATTCCAGACAATAATTGTTGAGCCTCCTTCAAAAGAAGAAACAGTCGCTATTCTTAAGGGTCTAAGGGACAGGTATGAGGCTCACCACAGGGTAAGGTTTACAGATGATGCACTTTACCAGGCGGTGGAATTTTCTACTCGTTATATTGCAGGAAGATGTCTGCCTGACAAAGCTATCGATGTTATCGACGAGGCAGGTGCGAGAGTTCGTATAAAGAATATGACACCTCCGCCGGATTTGACAAAAGTTGAAGATAAAATCGAAAAGCTTCAGCTTGAGAAAGATGAGGCTGTCAAGGGTGCTGATTATGAGCGAGCCGCTTCTCTGAGAGATGAAGCTCAGCATTTGCTTGAAGAAAAATCGAAAATGCATAAAGAGTGGTACGAAAAAAATAAAGAGCAGACGGGTGTTGTTGATGAGGAGATCATTGCTGAGGTTGTCAGTAAGATGACAGGTGTTCCTCTTACAAGGCTTGAGAAAAAGGAAGCACAGCGACTTCTTGAGCTTGAAAGCGAACTTCATAAAAGAGTTGTTTCCCAGGATGATGCGATTATAGCGGTATCCAAGGCAGTAAGAAGAAGCAGAAGTGGTCTTAAGGATCCTAACAGACCAATGGGCAGCTTTGTGCTTGTTGGCCCAAGTGGCGTTGGTAAAACTTTGCTTGCCAAGGCATTGGCGGAGTTTATGTTTGGAAATGAGAGTGCACTTGTTCAGCTCGATATGAGTGAGTTTATGGAGAAACACAATGTCAGCAGGCTTGTGGGTGCTCCTCCCGGATATGTCGGTTATGAAGAGGGCGGTCAGCTTACCGAGAGAATCAGGCGCAAGCCTTATGCAGTTTTGCTTCTTGATGAAATTGAAAAGGCTCATGCTGATGTTTATAATATGCTGCTTCAGATCATGGATGAGGGAAGGCTTACGGATAGTTTCGGCAGGCATGTTGACTTTAAGAATGTGATTATTCTTATGACCAGTAATATTGGTGCTGATCTTATCAGGAATCAGTCTGGCTTTGGTTTCGGCAAAAAGACTGTTGAGTCGAATTACGAGAGAATGAAAGAGCTTCTTAATAAAGAGATCGAACGTCACTTCAGACCTGAGTTTATTAACAGGCTTGATGATGTGATCGTGTTTAAGAGTCTTACGAGAGAAGATCTTCAGATTGTTGTTGATTATGAACTCGCGAAAGTGTTTAAACGTCTTGTTGAACATGGTCTGAAACTTGAGTTGACGGATTCTGCCAAGGAATTTTTGATTGATAAAGGTTACAATCCTGAATTTGGAGCCAGACCTCTTAGAAGGGCAATAGGTCATTATGTTGAAGACCCCTTGTCAGAGGGAATGCTCAGAGGTGAGTTCAAGGATAAAAATCTTATTAAGGTCGATGTTCTTGACGAAGAGCATCTCAAGATTGAAGGTGTTAAAGATAAGTCTAAAACAGAGGAAAAACCGGAGAAAGCTGTTGTTCAGCCTCAGTAATTAGAGTTGGTTATTATAGGTTATCAGAATGGTTCTTTTTTCAGCAATTCAATTTCCTGTGGTTTTTGCTGAGTTGTAAAGATTTGTTTAAATTCCTCTTTTTTCATCCATTGTACTTTTCCATCCAATCTTAAAACTACAAATCCCTTGCCGACAAATGGCGAACTGTAGTTTCTTTCTGTATAGGCGAGAATTGTATCCGGCGGTGAGTCAAAATCAATCCACCTTGACCTGTATTGAAGTCCGCCGAGCCTTAATGAGCCTTGCAAATCGTCTTTTATTTGCTGGATGTAAGATTCCGGAGGTACGGCGCCATATTTTTCTTTGTGATTTTGTATGATGCTGCTGAGGTGATTCATGAATTTGATTGCTTCAGATTTGTTGATATAATCTTTGAAATTTACCATTACCAATACCGCAATTGTGGTAATGGTTATCACAATAATAACCTCTGTCAGCATGGATTTTTGGCGTTTCTTCATGTTAAGCTTATCGGTTATTTTTAAAAAAAACTAAAAAAAATCAGTTTATACCCTTCAGGGTAGTAAGTGCCCGCAAATAAATCCGTAGCTTGTTATTTTTAAGTTATACCCTTAAGGGTAGTAAATGTCCGCGAATAAATCTATAACTTGTTATTTTTAAGTTATTTACCCGCGGATAAACAGAAAAATTCAATTGGG
>CAYZEH010000065.1:0-3496 GCA_964477135.1 uncultured Pirellulales bacterium
ACACTTTCGGCACTTTTAAATGATCAAGTGATAGAAATTTACCAAGGCTTTCAACAGCTTCCATAAAACTGCTGTAATCTACGGGCTTGACTATATAAAAACTGCATCCTAAATCATAACATAGATCAACTTCCTTGTTGTCATCGGTAGTAGTTAACATAATAACAGGAATTTTTTTCAGCTTGGGGGCATTTTTAATACATTTTAAAACTTCGCGGCCATCAACTTTCGGCATCCTGATATCAAGGAGGATTATATAGTTTTGACCATCAAGTCTGTGTTGCCCCGGTCCTTTCTGGAAGAGAAAATCAAGTATCTGCTGACCATCAGTAAAATGTATGATGTCCTTATCAACACAACTAAGCCAGAGATTTTTCCTTACCAGCTCAAAATGACCTGCATCGTCTTCTGCTACAACAATAACTAAATCATTCATTTTTAATTTCCCCGGTTAACTATTGAGTCGAGGCACCTTTACAGTTAATAAGAATTTTCCGATTTTATGAACCATATCAGAAAAGTCAGTTACGTCTTTGGGCTTTGATATATAAACACTACAACCAAGATCATAGCATTTGTCGATGCTTGCCTGGTCATGCTGAGAAGTGAAGATAACAACAGGCATTTTTCTTAGAAGAGAGTCTGATTTTATCTTTCTGAGAATCTCTAAACCATCAAGGCCTTCGATATTAATGTCAAGTATCAGGATGTATGAAACAGATTGTCTTTCAGGAGTAAAAAGGGATTCTATAAGCGCCTTTCCATTATCAAATCTTTTTATTTCATTTCCAAAACCAGTTCTTCTGAGATTTTTCTCAATAATCAGATAGTGATCCTGGTTACTTTCAGCGATAAGAATAACAGCATTTTTACCCATAGCTTTACTCTCAAAAACAATTAATCTGCAGGCAGCGAAACATAAAAAGTACTGCCTTTTCCCAAATCAGATTCAACCCAGATTTTAGCATTATGACGGTCAAGAATCCTTTTTACAATTGTCAGACCTAATCCTTCTCCATCAGTTTTATCAGGATCGAGACGATGGAAAAGCTCGAAGATAATATCCTGATGTCTTTTGTCAATCCCAATACCGTTATCCTTAACAGAGTACACAACCAGCTGACCATCTTTGTGCCCGGATATCTTTATCTCAGCTGAGACGGATTTGCCAAGATATTTTATTGCATTGCCAATTAGATTTGAAAAAACCTGGTTTAGCTGAGATTTATCACCCATACAAGGCGGCAAAGGAGTAATTTTAAGGTTAACCGCATCTTTTTTCAGCTGATAATCCATAGTATCAACAACTTCAGATATCATCTTGTCCATATCAATCAATTCGAACTTCAAAGAAGTCCTGCCAAGCCTGGACAACCTTAAAAGCCCAGCCAAAACCATGTCGATTTTTGCAGCACTTGTAATAATATAATTCATTGAACTCGGTATTTTTGTTTTTACCAGTTCTCCTGCTTTTTTAATTACCTCGGGTGTTATATTTTCTTCAACCAGCAATTCCCTGAGACTTTCACAATTCATCGACATTTCATTACAAAAGCCTTGTATGTTAAGTAATGGAGACTTTAAGTCATGTGAAGCCACATAAATAATAGACTCTAATTCTTTGTTTTTTAGTTCAAGAGCTTTGTTAAGTTTTTCTTTTTCAATTGTAAATTGCTTTTGTTGTGTTATATCTTCGAGCAATACTACCAGATAATCTACTGTGCCATCAGGTTTACAAATAGATTTCAGCGAAAGAATAGTATTGATAATTTCCCCATCTTTGCGAATAAAACGTTTTTCGAGGGCATAACCATCAATTTTACCGTTAAGAAGTCTTTCAAATTGCTTAATGTCAGGTTCAACATCATCGGGATGAGTCATTTCAATCCAGGTCTTTTTCAGCAATTCCTGCCTGGAATAGCCCAACATATCGCATAGCCTTTGATTAACTTCTATCCATCCCTTCTGTGGTGAAGTTATGGCCATCCCAATTAAACCTAATTCAAAATACTTACGGAACCTATCTTCGCTTTCTCTGATTTTCTGGATAGCAAGTTTCCAGTCAGTGATGTCCTTATCTACCCCACGATATCCGAGGAATTCACCTTCACTACTAAAAACCGGCACACCATTAATTAAGAGGCAAACACTTCTGCCGTTTTTAGTCCTGCTCCAATTTTCAATATCTACCAAAGGCTGATGATTTTGAATACAATTATCAAAAACTTTTTTTACTTTTTCCGCTTCATGAGGTTCCATAAAATCAAAAGGAGTTTTCCCAAGAAGTTCCCGCGGTTTATACCCAAAGGTATTGAATGCACGTTCAGAACAATATATGTATCTGCAATTTTTATCAATTTCCCATACTAAATCAGAAGTGTTGAGAGCGATGTCTCTGAACCGTGCTTCTGATTCTTCAAGTGCCTGCTTAGATTTCTGTTTTGCGTTTTCAAGCTCTATCATATGCAGAGCACAGGCGATATCATCAGCAAAGTTTTTGAAAAGCTCAAGTTCTTCTTCGTCTCCAGAATGCTTTTTCGCCATTGAAACAGTAATTACGCCATAAATTCTATTATCATGTTCGAGCCTAACCGCCAAGACTTTACTTTCTTCATAAAACTCGAAAAAAGTACAATCACTATATTGAGAAGCCATCTCCTCAATGTAAAGTACATCACTTTGGTTGAGAGCAAGTGCAAAACAACCAGTTTTCTCCCCTCTTTTGAGGTCATCAACAAATTTATCGAAAAGTCCACCAATGCCAGCTTCGGCGGCAGTAACAAATTGTTGGTCTTCAGTTATCAGAACAATCCATACGCTTTGGTATCCCCGAGCAGTGATTAGAGAATTGCAGATTCCATGGATAAGTTTCTCAGTATTTTTTTCCCTGATAACAAGTTGATTGATGTCTCTAATTGCGTACAAGATGGCATTAAGGTGTTTTATCCTTTCTTCAGCAAGTTTTCTTTCTGTAATATCATGGATGCTTGATCGGACACCCTGCGAAAGACCCTTATCATCATAAATTGGTTGCCATGAAATTTCAGCCCATATCATTACATCATCTTTACGACGTAGTCTAAATTGCATTCCGCTACCAGTACTACCCTTTAATGCTGTTTGAAGCATTTTTTTAACCTTTCTTGCGTCATCAGGATGTACGATATCAACAGGGAAATTTTTTATTTGCATAATCTCTTCAATGCTGTAACCGGTTACCCTTGTAACAGCAGGGTTCGTCCATAAAATTTTCCTATTAGGGCTTATCCACAGCTCCCAGAAATAAGTATAATCCGCAATGGTGCGGAAACACTGCTCACTCATTCTAAGTGCAAATTCTGCACGTGTCCGCTCTGATTCTTCCTGTCGAAGCTGAGAAGTCCTTGATTTGACTTTTTTCTTCAGATAAGTTAACCAGACAAATGTCAAAATCAAAAGAACTAAAAATATAAAAAGCACTATGGCAGCATATTTAACTACGGTTTTAACAGAAAAC
>CAYZEH010000065.1:3596-12904 GCA_964477135.1 uncultured Pirellulales bacterium
TTCAATAACATAATCATGCATGACATCACCATTTTGAACAATAATGGTTTTGTTTTTTAATTCTTTCGTAGATTTTATTAAAGGCTCACCTTTACGTATAAAAATCGTGAAATGTATAATTTTATGAGGCGCTGAAAAATCAAAGACTTTTGCTCTTTCTTGGGAATAAACTATGCCCTGAAGTAAATCGATTTTCCCGATCTCCGCCTGACTTCTGATATAGCTCCATTTGTCGAGTTTGATTTCAATATTGACCTGCATAATTTGCGCAATGGCCTTTGTCAGTTCAACATTGTAACCAGTAGGATTTCCTTTTTTGTCCAAAAATTCATAGGGTGGATAGCTATAATCCCCCCCCACCACTATTGTTTTGGGCTTTAACAGGGTATTACTGTCAGATAGAACCAGATTAGGCAAGATGAGTGTCAGCAGAATAAGAAATACTAAATTTGTTTGCAAGCTACTTAGATATCTGGAAAATAAAACATGAGTTTTTCCTACCAGCTTTTCCCGACCTGCAAAGAAATCCAAATGTAAAATTTTTCCGCTCATCAACAATATACTCCAATTTGTTCAAACATCTAATGGGCTATCGTTAATTCCACTTTACGGTGGCTTATTTTATCAGCTTTGCCTCAGAAATAAAACATTAAAATACGTTTTATTAGAGTATAAACTTAAATAACAGGGATTTTGGCAGTTAATTCGACTAATGTTAAGGTATTAATCGAGGGGAATTGTTTTTCTACGATTTCAGTTGAGCGAGAAAGCAAGTTAGCTGATCCTGCCAGGTTGGGATATTTATTGCCGGCAAGGACTTAATTTTGTCACAATTGAACCTGCTGTTTAAAGGCCTATCAGCTGGACTATTGAAATCCGCGGTTTTGCAAGGCGATAGATCGACTTCCATTTTAAGATAGTCAAAAATAAATTGTGCCATCTGGTAACGACTGACGAAACCATCAGCAGCGAGATGGAAAAGACCTTTCGGTTTTTGTTCTGCAAGCTGCAATAAAATCTTCGCTGCTTCTGTGGTTGCTGTAGGAGAACCGATCTGGTCGTCAACGACTTTTACATTTTTTGTATTTGCCGCCCTTTCGATGAGTTTTTTGACAAAATTATTACCAGCATGGCCAAAAGTCCATTGAACACGAACAATACAGTAATCACAGCGGCTGTCTATAACTGCCTGCTCACCGGCAAGTTTCGATCTGCCATAAGCATTTATAGGGTTGGGATGATCTGTTTCCTTATATGGCTCAGAGCCTTTACCATCAAAAACAAAATCGGTACTGATATGAATAAGGTATTTGTTATTTTTCCTTACCATTTCAGAAAGGTTTGCAACGGCTTGTGCGTTTATTTTACAGGCAAGATCGTACTGGCTTTCTGCAAGGTCAACGTTTGTATATGCAGCGCAGTTTATTATGATATCAGCTGAGTCAACCGCTTTTTCGATATCCGCGTCAACTGTTATATCCCACTGCGGCAAATCAAAGACAGTGACATCTAAATTGTTTTTTGTGCACAAAGCAGCAATGTCAGTTCCCAGCATCCCGTTGCCGCCTAAAAGAGCGATTTTCCCTTTAACCATCCTTGCATGTCCAATCGTAAGCTATATCATTATCGTGCGGATGAGTTCTGAATTCGTCAGGCTCTTTGTAGTTATACATTTCAGAAACGATGTTTATAATATAAGCTTCCCTCTGTCCTATGCACATCCAGCCATGCTGAATTCCCGGAGGGATCCTTAAAACACCTGGACAATGCTCACCAAGATAAAGTTCGTTTACAACGTTGAAAGTGGGTGAATCTTTTCGATGGTCACAAAGAGCAATTTTGACAGTACCTTTTATAACGCAAAAATGATCAGTTTGTTTTTTATGATAGTGCCAGGCTTTTACAACGCCGGGGTATGTAGTAGTAAAATATACCTGACCAAATTTTTCAAACCATCGGTCATCAGCCCGCATAATTTCGCCGAGTCTTCCCCTTTCGTCAGGCAGAACTTTGGCATGTCTCACTTCAACGCCTTCGATAAGACTTCCACTGCCTCTTACGATTATATTGTCGTCTACAAAAACCGTTTTAAGCTGGGTAACTTTTTTTGTCATTTACGGTCTCCCGTTCAAATAATTTATTAATTTTAATAATAGCAATTTTAATAAGCAATTTTCTGTTGTCAATTGTCTTTTGATTTATTGCCTTGCATCATACATCTGCTGATAATATTTCTGATAGTCACCTGAAACAACATTTTCGAGCCATTTTGTATTTTCGAGATACCAATCAATTGTCTTTATAATGCCCTGTTCAAAAGTAACTGAAGGCTTCCACCCCAATTCCGTAATAATCTTTGTTGCATCAATAGCGTAACGCCTGTCATGACCGGGACGGTCTTTTACATGTTTTATCAGAGATTCTGGTTTTCCAAGCCTTTTAAGTATTATATTTACAACTTCGAGGTTTGACTTTTCATTACAACCACCAATGTTATAAATCTGCCCTGGTTCTGCATTGGTAAGGACTTTCCATATCGCGGTACAATGGTCGTAAACATAAAGCCAATCTCTGACATAAAGTCCATCGCCATAGACAGGCAGTTCCTTATCATTTAACGCGTTATTTATCATAAGAGGTATCATTTTTTCCGGAAACTGATATTGTCCATAGTTGTTTGAACAGCGAGTAATGTTGTATTTAAGTCCCCAGGTGTGCCCAAATGCTTTTACCAGGTGGTCGGAAGCCGCTTTACTTGCCGAATAAGGCGAGTTTGGACTGATCGGAGTATCTTCAGTAAATTGCCCGCCGGATAATTCGAGTGAGCCATAAACTTCGTCGGTCGATATCTGGACAAAACGCTCGATGTCCCTGTCACGGGCAGCTTCGAGCAAAGTCAGGGTTCCGTTAACATTAGTATCAATAAATATCTTCGGCCCTGTAATCGAACGGTCAACATGACTTTCTGCTGCGAAGTTTATGATCGCCTCTGTTTTATATTCATCCATAATATCGCAGACTAAGCTGCTATCACAGATGTCGCCTTTGATAAACTTATAATTGGGATTGTCCGCAAATGAGGATAGGTTCTCTAAGTTTCCGGCATAAGTAAGACTGTCAAGATTGACCAGAAAGCAATCGTGATACTCAGAAAGCACCATTTGCACAAAATTACTGCCAATAAACCCAGCTCCCCCTGTAACTAATATTTTTTTCACGTCAGCCTTTCGGAAAAATAATTATAATATCCGTATCCAACCAGTCATTATACTAAGAATGCGAGTATTTCAAAGTTAAATCAAGATAAGACCATTTAATTTTAATATGTAATTATCCGGGACTTTATATTGAATAGATAGCACAAAAGATTGGTAAAAGGATTGGGCTGTTAGATAAAAGGAAATCGCCTCTAAAAGCGCTGTATTAGCATTTTTTGCCCATCAATATTTTCAGTTGCTGAGCCACTGTGGTGAATAATTCATCCCAGTTTCCACGTTCTTTTTGCCGAAACAGCCTCATCGTCGGATACCAGGGGCTATCCTGTCGGTCAAGCATCCATCGCCAATCAGGTGCAAACGGAATAAGCGCCCAGACAGGTTTTCCCATAGCACCTGCAAGATGGAGCACGGAGGTATCAACCGAAATAACTAAATCCATATTTTCAATAGCACCGGCAGTGTCAGTAAAATCTTCAAATTCTTCTGAGAGACAGCTTATCTCCATATCCGTTGCCAATTCGCTTAGCTGTCTGGAAATCTCTTTTTGCAGCCCATACAGCTTTACACCTTCGATTTTTGTTAAGGGAGCAAAATGCTTCAGTGGACATGAGCGGTTGTGGTCGTTACCGTGCCGAGCGTCGCCGAACCACACCAGACCAACCTTAAAAGATTCGCTGTCGAGTCTATTACGCCAATATTCAGTTTTCGCAGATTCAGCATAAAGATAAGGCACCTTGCAGGGAATATTTTCCAGAGTAGTCCCAAATAGCCTGGGCATATCCAAAGTTGGAATATGGAAATCGAAATTTACGTCAGGAGGTGTTGAGTCTGAAGATGCCTGCACAAATTCATCGACCCCGTTGATTCGCTTGAAAAGCTTGAATAAAGGTTTTTCCATTTCCAATATCACAGTTCCACCTAACTGTTTGACCATTGGCAAATACCTGACAAATTGGATATTATCGCCGAAGCCCTGCTCATGGTGGACAAGGAGTCTTTTTCCTGCAAACGAAGAGCCATCCCAATATGGCTGATCATAATGATAAGGATATGAAATAAGCCCTACCTCTCGGCGCCATTTATACTCAGCCCACCCCTCGGAAAACCTTCCTGTCAGCAACAGTGAAATCGCCAGATTCCAATGTGCTTTTGCATAATCAGGATCGATCCGGATAGCCTTTTTATATATTCGAATTGCCTGTTCACATCGATTTTGATTTCGCAGACAGTTGCCTAAATTGTAATATGCGTCCGGATATTGCGAATCAAGGCTAATCGCTTTTTTGTAGTTTTCGATTGCTTCAGCGTACAAGGTAAGACCATTTAGAGCAACACCGAGATTGGAGTATGCCTCGACATAATTCGAGTCAAGTTCCAGGGCTTTTTTACAATTTTCCACAGCCTGTTTATATCGCTGCTGCTGATTAAAGATAACACCAATGTGATTGTAGGGTTCGGCAAAATCCGGTTCCAGGCGAATTGCCTGACGATAACTTTCAATCGCCTCGCTGAAATTATCCTGCTGTTGGAGCGAATACCCCATCAGATTATATACCTGGGCTGAACCACCAAAAAGTGAAATAATCTGGTTGCATTTTTCAACAGCCTCGCCAAAATTATCACTTGACTGAAGGGATATAGCCAGATTCAGATATGCCTCTGCGTAATCAGGGTTAAGCGATATTGCCTTTTTGTAAGAGCAGATTGCCTCGTCAGTTTTACCAATGGCCTCAAAGACAAGCCCCTGTGTATTGCGAAATTGCGGATTCTGAGGATTGGACGCAATTGCCTGGGTAATCAGATCAATTGCTATATCGTTTTGCCCCTTCTGGTGAGCAACTATTCCCAGCCAATGCAATGCGATCGGATGGTCAGGATTCTCTTCTATAACCTGACCGTACAATTGTTCCGCCTTTTGCAGGTTGCCTGCCTGATGGCTCTGAATAGCTGCCTTTAGAATTTCACTTACATCGTTCATTTATAGTATAATCGGCCAAATCGCGGAAAAACAAAAGAAATAGCTTAATTTTGGAAGAATTCGATAACCGACCAGTTGATTCTGCCCGCTATATATACAAAAAAGATGGCTGAGACAAATGCCTCAGCCATCTTTAAAATCATATGAAATCTGCTATATTAAAATTATCTTAGCAGACTTAACGCCATCTGAGGCATTGCATTAGCCTGAGCAAGCATTGCGATACCAGTCTGAGCAAGAACCTGGTTCTTGGTCATGTTTGCCATTTCAGTAGCAACATCAACGTCAGAAATACGAGATTCTGCGGATTCGAGATTCTCTCTCTGAATGTTAAGCACTGAAACAGTAGATTCAAGACGGTTCATCTTGTAACCGAATGCTGCACGAGCACTATCTTTGCTGTCGATAGCTGATCCAACAGCAGCCAATGCAGTTGTAGCAGTAGCAGCAGAAGTAATAACTGAATTATTAACACCAAGACCTGAAGTCGTAAGGTTTGCACCAGTAACACTAATGGTATCTGAGCTGCCAAACGCTATTGTAACGGAAGCTGAATTATCAAGCATTGTAATACCATTGAAAGCTGTGGCGCCTGCGATACGGTCGATCTCACTACCCATTTCCCCAAACTCACTATTCATAATGGCTCTCTGAGTGTCTGAATAAGATCCGGTTGATGCCTGCGTTGCAAGCTGTTTCATACGAATGAGAGCTTCATCGATTGTAGCTGTTGCACCTTCCATTGTTTGCAGCATACTAATACCATCTTGGGCATTACGTACACCCTGTTCAAGGACTGCAATATCTGCACGCATCAATTCTCGTACAGCCAATCCTGCTGCGTCATCTTTAGCACTGTTAATTCTCAGACCAGATGACAGCCTTTCCACTGACTTGGACAAGCTATCGTAACTTGTACCCAAGTTTCTTGCCGCATTACTCGACATTATGTTGTTCTTAATCGCTAACATTTCTTTACTCCTAAAAAAATAAAGTACTTTAATTAACTAATAGTCACCTCTTTAAAATATGCGTCCATGCAACCAAAACGCCACCCAATCCCTGACATCCTTAATCTCACAAATGTTTATCGACCAAGGAAAATAAAACTTAAGCTATTTTTTTCACAAAAAATCAAAAAAAGTAAGGGCCTGTAAAATCGTCATTTACGACACTAATAACGGGTAAAAGCCGGATGATGTAATGAGTATTTTTTATAAAAAAACAGGATAGAAACTCCCCTGTTGAAAAAATGGTCAATAAGTTTAACTATTCGACTTTAAATTACAGATTAAGCTATTGCTTTCCAGCCTTTATTTAGCTCTTCCATAATATTGATCACATCGTTTAGCATCTCAGTATCTCGTTCTGTATTAGCTTTTGACAAATAAGTATTCATAAAAGAATACAGACTTCTGAGATTTTTAGCAATTTCGCCACCAACTTCCATATTCAAAACGGCGTTTAATTCGTTTATTATATCCTGAGCTCTGATTATATACCGACCTTTTGCCTCTTGGTCCTGCTGTTCTAAAGCTAAAACAGCTTGTTTCATAAATTTTATAGCACCTTCATAAAGCAAGACAACTATTCGACTTCTGCTTTGAGTTGAAACTGAGTTTTCCTGATATGTTGCTACTGCGTCCATCTTAATACTCCGGCACAAAAACGACTTTTATACCCTTCAGGGTAGTAAATTTCCGCGAATAAATCCGTAACTTGTTATTTTTAAGTTATTTACCCGCGGATAAACGGTAAAATTCAATTGAGATCAGCATATATGATACAACTTTGTTCATACTGTGTTTATCGAGTAAAGATAAAAACACTTAAGCTTTTTCTTTAATATTATTAATCAATTTTAAATGGGAATATTTCCAGGCAGGTTTGACGGTTTATACAGCAAAAGTCCTATATAATAAGCGAATGGAATTAAAATTATTTAGTGCAATTACTGTAAGCTAAGCAAACAGATTAATTGATTCAGAGCCTAAGGCAGAATTAACCTGATCGTTATCTGTATTTTCCTCATTAACACGAGCTTTATTGCTTTCAAAGCTGGCATCGGCAGTATGGTTCGAGTTACTCTGATCCTGGTCAGAATCCTGTTGAGTAGAAAAGCTGCCTTGGAAACCATGATCTTTAGAAGCCTGCTGGTTTGTATTATTTTGGCCATAAACTTCTACATCTATGCGTTTTACCTGGATACCTGATTCTTCAAGGTTACGAATGATCTGAGGTAAAGCTCTTTCCATTTCAGCACGTATTTGTACTTTCTCAACCAGCAAAACACCGCTGATCTGATTTTGATTTTCGATAAATTTTATTGTAACTCTGCCAAGTTCAGGGGGATTTAGATTAACGGTAATCTGGTCCTGGTTACGACTTAAGGCAACACTAACAGAATTTTGCATCTGTTTTGCCACGGATTGCGATAAGTTTTCAATGTTTTGAGCCTGTGAAACATCTCTATTGGATTCTGATTGGTGAGTATTAGTTGAAAGATTCGTCTCAATCGAGATGGGCTGCTGAACATTGTCAACCTTACCTGTTACATCTATTTCAACAGTATTATCTGATTTAACTCCAAATGTATTATTATCGGACGCAGAAAGTGATTCAGTAGAATTGGAAGACAGCTGGGTGTTGTTATTAACCTGACTGGACTGATTCTGTTTTGTGCTGTTTTTGGAAGCACTGTCCTGGCTATTCTTCAACGATTTTATCTGATCTGACTTATCGTTGTTATTATCAGTAGTTTTGATCTGACCTGGATTTTCTGTCTGTTTTAGAACATCTGTCTGACTTGGATTTTCTGTCTGCTTTAGAACATCTGTCTGCTTTAGATTTTCTGTCTGTTTTAGATTTTCTGTCTGCTTTAGAGCATCTGAAGCAACGATTTGGGACTTTTCCTGAGATTTCGGATTTTCATCTAATAACGGAGCATTGGTTTCCGAGGCATTTTTTATTGAACTGTCTTCAACTTTTGTACTTGTCGTTGCGACTTGGGGGTTAGTTTGATCTGCAAGATCGGATGGTTTGTTTTGGGGTGTTTCATTCTTATTTGACAGCTGATCATTTTGTGGTAGTTGTCCGTTATTATTTTCAACCTGAGATAAATCGTCCTGACTAGTATCCGCAATGGTAGTCGGCTGTTGGTTTTCAATATCGCCTGCCACCTGCTCTACCTGCTGAGATGAAGTTTGAGTATTCGCAATAACCTGCGTTTCAGGGGCAACATTATTATCGGACGAAGCTGTTACGTTTTGCTGCTGCGGCTGCTGTGCAGGAGTTTGTACATCCTCGTTCGATAAATCGGTTGTATCACTGATTGGCGTCTGAACAGCCACTTGCTCAACAGGCTCAGCAACAACAATATTAGCAACCACCTCGGATGAAAGACAAACTTTGGGATTAGCGCCTTTAGTGTCTTCGGACTCGTCAGGTTTATTTTTTTTGCTCCGGACATCGCCATCGATATTTATTTTCTTTTTGAGTGCCTTTTCAAACCCACCACTTTGTTCTTTGGTATATGAATCATCGCCGGAAGATTTCCGCTTTACGCCGACAAAAGAAGTTTCGTTAGTCGAATTGGAAGTTGATGATGAACATTGACTACCGGCTGTGGATTTAATCGGTAAATCTAAAATACTATTTATTCTGGTCAGTTTAGTTTCCATAGCAAATACATGAGCAATTATTGTGCCAGAAAGCAACAAACCTTCCAATAATCAATATAAAACCTTGTTTTTAAGAAACTTATCTACATTACTGAATCAATAGTTTTTTACTGTTTTTTGAGACCTTTCAGAAAAATACAGAAAAATATTCCTAATCTGCGGGAAAGTTTTTCCACATAAAACTGTTTGTTTAATTATATATATACAACAACATTGGATTGTATAGAATCCTTACGCATGTCTTATTAAAAAACATCCATTGAAATTTAAAAATGCGTTTTCAGGCCATTTCAAGGGCAAAAAAGCTTAAAAGTTCCGATACCCGCTTTTTGGCATGGTTATTGCTAATAAATACGAGTGACATAGGGTTTATACATGTGGTCTGCCCCTTTTTTATGTACCAGTTGTTATGAGAGTATTTCACAATCATTC
>CAYZEH010000066.1:0-2131 GCA_964477135.1 uncultured Pirellulales bacterium
TAATAAGTTTGGCCCTGGCCACTGACATATATGGGCGTATACGCGTCAATAATGTATCTTTGATAGACATAAAGCACCTCCTGGTAATTGTTTCCCTATATAAATTGCGGGGAAACGGTTAATGATATTTCAGCTTTTATTCCTTTACACATAAAAACACGACAACCGCTATAGCCGTCCAACTTTATTGAGTTCGTGAATCATCCTCGGATGCATTATTAAAACCTGCAATAAATTGGCCTTAATGCGAAAAGCTCCGCCTTCAGTAATTTCAGAGGGTAACAGATGGCCAAACTTTTTGATGTATTCATCACCTGCGGCCAATTTTCCCTCTACGCTAAGACCGTTCAACCACAGGTTCACCCTGGCGGCAATTTCGTTTTGAGAATAATATTCTGCGATAGCCATGGCGATTTTTCTCAGGACGCCGTTGAGTCCGCCATCATTACCTGTGCGAACCAATTCAAAGGCGGTTTTTTCACCATTATTACCATAGGCTTTTATAATAGTGTTAAAACAACGACCCCAATCAAAATCCATGTCCGTAGTGGATATCTGCCCCTGAACATTCAATACCTTTTTTTCGACGTGACGATAAAACCGAGCCATTACCATACGGTATTCATCCCACTCAGTAATCAAGCTTGATTCGAGCGGAAAGGTATTAATCGCTTCATTGGCACGATTAAAAGCTTTCTGTATCGTATGTTCGGGGCCAATACTTTGTAATAATCGATCTAATTGAGTTGCCATGGTTTTTAACCTCCTATAAGCGACGAAAAGCAGAAGAGCATTTTCTAAGGTTTTCCATATACGACCGAATCAGTTCCTGATAATTCTGGGCGTATTGCTCTGGCCGATTTACATCAATTAACGAGGAAAGAACCGGGCCATATTTACGGATAAACTGGCCGATGATCTCAACCTTCTGTTCCCAGGAAGCCGGCTGTACATACCTGTCGAAAACAGTTTTGATATAATCTTCGATATCCTCGAATTTTAGTGTTTCTGCAATTTTATCCAAGATACCTCTCATTCCGCTATTGACCGAATCCGATGCATCACGAAAGGCAGAGCTAATATCTCCGTTGTTGCGTCTATAAGCCTGTTCCACAATTCTTTTGGCCTTTGCCTGTGCATCTGATTGTGCCATCAAACCACAGCCGCGAACAAAAGAGACATGGAAATTGTAGTAATCTCCTATTGTCCAGGTGAATTCGTCATAACTGGTAACAACGTTACTTCGAAGCTGATAACGATTACGTGCATCATCATGCTTCAAACCAACTTCGCGGCTAATAGCACCCTCATTCATCTCCATTAAAAGATTGTCAATTGTTGACATGGTAATTGCTCCTTTCTAAAATTTTCTAAATAATTGTTTCATATTATCCAATGACTTGGAATACACTTGAATGATTCTTTCAAAATGGTTTGCAAGCTTCTCGGCTGGCATATTGCGAATATCTGCAGGCATTTGTGGCCCAATTTGTTCAAGAAAGACTCTGGTAAACTTCACCCTGTCATTCCATTTGAGAGGATTAAAAATTCTTTTGAGCACGCTGTTGATATGCTTGCTCTGCTGCTCAAATTTAAATTGCTCTGTCATAACATCAAATATAAAACGCATCCCGCCATTGAAACCGTTCCTGCCTTCAGTTTCAGCTGAGTCTATACCGCCCTTATCCTTATAGGCTCGTTCCAGCATGGCAAGTGCCTCAGCGCCTATCGTTCTCTCATTTACCGAGGCCGGCTCCAATCCTGTATGGCGCACAAGGGTTAGATAAAAGGCTGATACCAGTTCAAAAAAAGCTGTATTTGAATCAACAGTAACCGCTTTCATAACATATGCCGCTCTGGCAGCATCTATAGGAAGACCGACTTTTCGTGCAAGTGATTCAGCACTGATTTCTACCAAAACAGCTCTAACAGCGGCATCAATATCTGTTTCTACAGGCATATCTTGTCCTGCAATGCTTTGGGCATGGAAATCAGGGCCGAGTCTGCCGCAAATTGCATCCATAAGATGAATCGCATCTGTGCAATCTCCATCTTCAACAAATTGGCACATTTCAAAATATAGTTTCATTTCAAACAAAGGGAAAAAATCTTCTGTTGCCCGTGTAGAAGG
>CAYZEH010000066.1:2231-12893 GCA_964477135.1 uncultured Pirellulales bacterium
TTGCTCTGAAGACAAAGTCCTTTTTGAAATATCAGGATCAAAAGATGGATAGATAAAAGTTTTAATACCCGGGTTTTCTATTGCAGCCTTAATCTTGGCCTCAATACTTTTGACTGGTCGGATATCGCCGTCGCCTGAGGCAATGTGGCCGGTTGTGACAACGTCCTGGGCTAATGGAATTTCTAAAACAGCAGATAACATAGCCAATAGCACTGCGACATCTGCTGAAAAGCCCGATACGGTCACGCCCAAATCTAAAGCTGATGCAACACCAAGATTGACTATCGAAATCTCAAAGGCTTTCTGTTTGTATTGCGGATCCAACAATTGCAGGATATTATCAACAACAGGTAAAATGTTTTTGTCTAAATGCTTGACTGTATTGGAGTCAAAGGATGCCTGGCCGGTAAAAAAAAGCCGCTTTTTGCCTCTTTTGCGGCGAGTCTTGACTACTACCGATGATACAACAGCTTTGTCATTGCCATTGCCATCCTGTTTAAAAACAAGAACCGTTGCTGCTCTGCCTGTAATATTTGTTTTTTGGTTAGTCATGATCATTATAACCCCATTTCTTTATTTCAATATTCATTGAGCCAGAAACAATACCGGCATAAAAACGCAGGACCACCGCACCGTTGAATATTTTTTCGATCCGCGTTGGTTGATGCTTAAAATCGTCAGTATCAGCCGCCATTGGCAGAGATTGGTCAGGGTAAGCTTTGAGCCATTGGACATCCTGTTTAGTTACCTTCCCCTCCCAGATACAAAGTCCACTATCAAGCCTAAGACAATAATTGCCAGGCTTGATACCGGTTATATCTTTGTCGCTGCCTTCACCGGTAAAACCAAGCTTGCCTAAGAGTTCACCGTCTTTTTCGATGGTAATATCAAAGACACCCGGCCTTCCAAAAGCCGCTACCAACTTTTGCTCAATCTCTTTGAATGTGTTCTTCTGCTGTGTTAAGCCAAGTTCGTTCATAAACGAGCAAAACTGTTGATAACCTCTTTGGTATCGCTTTTCAGAAGCCAACTTTTCTATTTGCTCAAATGCTTTTTTTAGCGATTGTGCCTGATCGGGTTGTTGCAGAGCCTTGCTAATAATTGGGATAAAAAATAAATCGTCACTCATTGCTATATCTCCTGTGATAATTTCATTTATCTACTGATTTCAATAATTTGCTTAACTTTCTGCCAAATACCGCACTTTTCCGCCGTTTCGACAAGGGTCTTATTAGTTGTCAGTGCCTGGGCAAGGTTAGTCCAAAGATCCGGAGGTCTTACGTTAACACTTACCTGCCATCTACTACCTGCAAAACGACTGAAAGTCGCTTGACTTAAGCCAAATAGATCAGCAAGCTTCTTTTCCTCGTAATTACCTTCAATAATTTCATGGAATATTTTATAAATGAGTTTTCGCAATTTAGTCCGGCCAAGCACACGTATGGATGGACGAAGCAGGTGAATATTTTTGGCCTTTTCATCAACAATAGTCTCTGCCAATCCCTTAATATCGATCTGACATCCACTCGATGGAGGTATATTGTTATTGTTGATTAACTCGACAGCGGACAATTCATGCAAATCTTCCAGAGAATTGATGCAGACCGTGCCGAGTTCGCAGTCAACGATCTGCTGGACACGTTGCTGTTCACCATCTCGTTTGGGGTCAGGGTCATTAACATGTCCATCTAACCATGCCCTGCGCTCATTACCTGAAATAGCAACCGGCATCCAGACAACTAAAGTTCCGTTTGGCAATACCCATTTATATCTTGACCGTGTCGGATTCTGCATACGCTTAGCTTCTCGGCAGCAGTACACAAACTGTCGCGTGACTGTATCTTGAAGTATCTTTACTGCCAGCATCTCCCGTTCAAAATCATTATATTCATGGTTTTTTGTTGATTCTTTTTCCATCTGAACAAGAAAACTCTGGAAGTAATAGCGGCAGTCAGACCCATGATCTGCACCTATTGCCGCAGCCTTTGAGTCACAGGGGAGGTTGGAGAACCTGTCGATCATCAGATCGTAAGTTCGTTCAAGCAGATTATAGTCAAAACAAGCAAGGCTTAGTGCCCAATGTGAATTGCAAAGCGATTCGATAAATTGCGCAAACAACAACGAATTACCCTTGCGAAATCTGAAAAGACGCCTGTGATCATGAAGCTCTTTTAGTGCCTCTCTGTCTTTATCATGCACAATAAGTTGCGCTAATTCTATAATAGATACATTCTGATATGGCCTGAACCGGTCTGTCCGGATTTGCTGTTCCTGTGTTTTGTAACTAATAGTCATTATCAATCTTCTCCAGAAGTTTTATTAAAAGGAATTTAATTTTGTCAGACAGTTATCATTAACAAATTTTTCGAGAAGCATGGCTTGTTCAAAAGCACTGTCAAATTCACTGTTTTCAATTGCTCTTTCGATATTTTCGCGTTGACGGTCTACAGATGTTTTGAATTGGCGAATAATATCGATTATTTGCTGCGGTAACTCTGTTGAACGGTTTGTTCTGGCTGACTGTTGAAAACAACTGATTGCTTTGTCCCAGTCATAACAATTTAATGCCATGATTCCATCCTCAACAGATTGTCGGAAACTACTAACCTCACTGGAGACTCTGGCCTGAATCAGTTTGCCGCCGGGATGGTCAGGACAAAGTTCTGCCGCTTCCAGAAGAAGTTCTGTAAGTTCGGTTAAATTGGCCTGCGGTAATTTTTCTTCAATGTTCCCGTACAAGACCCTTGCCTGCTGAAAATCCTTGTCGGTAGAATCCTGCTGCTCTTTTTTGTCTACAACTTCGCCATCTTGCGATTCTGTTAGGCAGGATTCAAGATCACTGAGCAAATCACTTACACTTGCATAGCGATCCTGTGGATATCGGGCAAGACATCTCTGGACAATATGCCTGTAATCTTCATCGATTTGAGTCAGGAGCGATTTATCTACTCCGATATTCGTATGAAGGTGACAGAGTCGTTTGGGTAAACCACTAAACGGTGGCCGGCAATCTGGATGCAGTATCTCGAACAGCACTGTCCCCAGCGAATAAATATCAGAGGCAATCGTCAAATCGTTTGGAAAACTTGCGGCAAAATGTTCCGGGCTCATATACATCGGGGTTGCGGGGATAAAGAGCAGATTTTCCATCGTCTGCCTGCCGTTTTTGAGTTCCTGTACAAATGCCGCCGTACCAAAATCGATAATTTTTAAGATGTCACTGGCAAAGACAAAGTTCTCCGGTTTGGTATCAAGATGACAAATACCGGCCTTATGAACAGCATCAACACCAAGACACATCTGCCTGAACCAGAAAAGTCCTTCACTGCGGCGAACCTCCGGATTGTCTTTGTTCTGATTCAGCCATTTGCGAAAAGTTCCGCCTTCTGCATATTCTGTAGATATCAAAAACAACTGCGTTGCCCCATAGGCTGTAGCATGAAAATCATGCACCTTAATAACGTTGTCGCTGCTACAAACCCTGTCCTGAAGTCTTGCCTCTGTCTTACAAATGTGCTGATCCTGCATATCAGTAGAACATCTACCGGTAAAAACTTTAAGAGCAACCTGCCTGTTGATATGACTATCTGTTGCCAGGTATACATCAGCAAAACTCCCTGAAGCAATTTTGCACTCAATAACATATTTGCCGTCGCAAAGTTCAATACCCTTGGAAAGAGAAACACGATGGCTTGCAATATCCGGCGATGCCGAAAGAAAGCAATCACTATCGCCAGCTGAGTGAACAGATAATATTTTGTTTTTATATACACTTGTCATAATGCACCTATTAGTCATTGACCGGATTTTAATTTTGAATGTCCCTGATATTATTGTTTGATATAATCGATCTAATCTTTGCCTCAGCCAGGCAAAGATCATTTTTGATCTGCATAATTCTTTCTATCTCATATAGTCCATCGTGTCCTGCAAAGTACCTATCCAAAAAACATATGGCCGTTTTAAGACATTTCTTCTGGTCCGATACCGCCTCAGTAATTTTGTCAATAAAATGTTTTTGGAAATCAAGCTGTAAACTTGTATCGCTTAGTTTATCCAGAAGCCTGTTGTCCTCTTTAATGTTTACTTTTATTACTATAACAGTCAGATGAGCCTGTTGAATGCTGTCTTTGCCTGCGATGAGTGTGTCTATCAATCGCTGGCTATCTTTGTCACAATATGGTCTTATCAGGTAAAGTCGGTTCATGACAACCTCCGAAAGAAAACGCCAAATAAATCGCGATAGTGGTCCCGTACGCACTCAATTCCACATAAACTCACATCTTTGCCGTATGGGCCGTAAATATAAACTTTCGCTCCTTTTGGCTGATGTCCACAGTCACAGGAGCCATTGATTACACGGCTACTGCGCGGCGCATAAAGCCTCAGGCAATTTTTACAGAGTTGGTTGCCCTCATCTACTTTCCGCTGCCCGCAACAAAAGCATATATCACTTTGAGATGTTTCGCTCTTTTGAACATCATCCATGTTGTCATCACTAATTACATTGTTTGAAGATTCAGTTTCAAATTTCGTCTTGATCTGCTGCCATACGGGTTGGTGTGGAAACCGCTCGGCGATTTTGTCGATGGTATCAGAAAATTCTGTGACAATTGTTTCATCTTTCATAGTTCTTTACTCCCAAATTTTTCCGAGGAAAAACTGATTCCCATATTTAGTTCTGACAGACCGGGATTAGGAATGTTATATTCCTTCATTTCTGTAGTTGCATCTTTCAACATAGAAAGTTGCAAGCCATATTTTTCTACAATTTCTTCATAATCATCCGACAGTACAATTCCCCAGTTGAGTTCCACATTTTCCTGTTGGCACAATTTCACAAACCAGCTGACAGCATCAGCCCAGACGGGGCAATTTATCTTTTCATCAAGATCATTCATATTAGATGCTTCGCTTGTATCTGTGTCCTGGCTCGCAACAAAAACTTTATCCCCGAAAAAAGCTTTGATATTGATGGGGCTTTTGTTAGCTTCGTAATCAATAGAAACATTCATCTTGGCATGAATCTGACCGTCACATGTGCCCATGATCCAGATATTTTTGAGACTCTTTTTGGGAACACAATGTTGCGAGATGCCTTTAAGGAGTTTATCCTTTACTGTCGCATCAATTAAACTATGCAACTGAAATATCATTAATTGAGTTCGTATAGTGATAGCTGTTTTATTCTTAATCATTTTCATAATCATTTTTTTGCCCTCTAAATTAATAAACCCAAAAGATTGAACTATTTATTTTGTAAATTGCTGCCCGGATAGCATCTCTTTTGACAAGGTCGTTTTCATCTTAAGGCCCGGTTCGTTTGAATTTACTGCATCGTGACGAAAGGCAGTGTTTGTTTTGTCAATAACTTTACCGGCGCATGGCCTGAAACCAAACTTGTCCCATAAAAATCTGTGTTTGTCATTGAAGTAGGTATTCCATGAAAGATGAAGTCCCTTTTCCTGGCAAAGCCTGTTAAACCAGTCAATTGTATGGGTCCAGAGAGGACAGCCTGTATTCGTAGTTTCGTCGGCATTGCAATCTATTTGCTTGGTGCCATCAGCGGTTTCTTGCTGGGTAAATACACCTTCCTCCAGGTTGGATTTCATGACAAGACTGCTGTTACCCTGAGAATCATAATCAATTGTAACTTCCATCTTGGCGTGTATTTCATTGCCTTTTTTGCCCTCGATAACAATTGTTTCAAGCAGTTTTCGCGGCACACAATATTCTATAATCTCTTTCATAATAGGGCTTTTTACGGTCTTTTCACCCAAGACAAACAGTTCGAGAATCATAAGCTTGTTTCTGATATCCATTCTTGTTTTTATATTTGTTTCCATTTGAATATATCCTCATTAATATGTTTTTAGCTTGTTTGGCTTATAAATTACCGATATCAATTTTAGCATTTGGCATAATTTTTCTTTGCGGCCAACTCACTGTTTTCTACTTCATCGATTGCAGTTGCGAGGATCTCTGTAGTAACATTAACATTGCTCTGGACTGAAAATTCCTCGTTTTTTAATGCTTCATAAATATAATCTCTGGCCGATATATGCTTGCACTGCTGCTCTAAAACAAGTTCCTGAACGATGGATTTTAACTGCCCGAAATGAGCTAGTGTCCACGTCCGTGTTAGCGTTTCCAATCTCATTATTTGTTCACTGCTAAGCAGATATTTGAAAATATGTTTTACAATTGAAAAAATTTCTTTTCTGTCCAATTCATAACTCCATGCCCGCATACGCTTTGGACGGCAAAGAGCACCGTACAACTTCGACAAATCGTTACTTGTCATTATGATTGGTACGCGATCGGTGGAATGGTTTCCCACATTATAAGGATTATCAGCAATAGCCATAATCGCCTTAATTACACGTTGAGTGTTTTTGGTTCCCGATGAAAATTCCTTGAAGTTGCCAATAGCCAGATCGATATCATCTATCATTAAACAGTGTGGTATTCCCTTTTCAGATTGAGCATTGGAAGCTTTGATATACTCTTCATTGATTTTTCCGGTTGGTTCACCTTCCCACATAGATTCAAAATGTGAATTGCCAAGTTGCACAACTTTAATCCCCAACCGTTTGCAAATTTCCTCGACCGACACAGATTTACCAACACCAAAGGCGCCGGTGATAGCCAGCACCAGTGGAGCATCATTACGAAGTTCTATGTGATAATTCTTCATAAAATGCAGTGAAAGAATTCTGGCCAGACCTTTTTGGACAAAAATATCACTCGTTCCATTTTCGGCGACAATTGAATCAAGGAACATATTGTCTTCCTCTTTGGCTATAGTACCTGAATGGCTTCCAGACAAATGTACCAAGTCTTCGTTCATTCGTTCATTCGTGTTTGAAATCATGTGACTTCTCCTTGTTAAAATTAATTTTTTGTTTTTAGCAACGACTTCTATATGACAGAACAAACGAGAAGGATTTATCTGACAATAAATTTAAAATATTTTTGTTTTTTCCACATTTCCCTCTAACGTCTTGTTTTAAGCGGCTTACATAAAGTGAAAACATAGATGCTGCGCAAAAGACTCCGGGGAGATATTCTTTTAAAAAACTGCGAACTTTTAGCAGGATATAGTTTTGTGCATATCTGTCGTAATCTGCCTTATTGCAGAGTTCACCACCCTGAATATCGTTTCCGGCCAGCGATCAGATAATTTCTGATTTATAATCTGCTCATAACAAAGAAACAGATTATGATTATGCTCTTTGTAAGACTGATTTGTACTACATTTGCCTGAGTCGAAGAAAACAACGGGCGTAAAAAAGGCGGTCTCTCTATCAGCATAGATTCTAATGGCCCGGCAAAGCCTTGGTTTCTCCAGAATTGAGATGTCATCAAATACAACTGTCTCAGCCTGGATAGTTGGATTCTGGCTAATCCAGTAAAGATTGCCTGCCATGGCAGATGGGAGGTTTTCTAATTTATTCTTTACCCTGGTTCGTTCATAAATATCGACAAGCATCTGACTGCTAAATCCACCTCCCGGCAGGGGCATATTATGCATACTTCCTAAAACCCAGCGACCGACAAGTGGCCTTTTCATTATTGTTGCTATCTTAATGAGTTGATGGATTGGAACAACAGTTTCGATAATCCAGTTATCCGTTGCCAATATGCCTGCCTTGTCATTTAATTGACACAAGTTGTTTTCATTTAAGGTTGGCATAACAGTTTTATAAACCCTCGCAGCTTCAGCAAAATGGCATGTTTCTTTCAGAATATTCATGTAAAGACGCCAATACGGCAGAGCTTTTGGATCATCTTGCGGTAAAATAGATGCTAATTGATGGCGGGCGTTAAATTCGTCTGCGATATTCTTTTGGCCGGCAGCCTGGCGAGCCCTAAGGGCCAGCGAAATACATTCAAATCCAAGACCAGTCAATTGCAGATACATCTTGTCAATACCTTCAAGTTGATTATTGGTGATCTTATCCTCAATTACAATTCGTAACTCGGCAGCTTTTTCAATACGGCGCTGATGTTTAGTAACACGTTTCTGTATCGGTGAAGGCCCTGCGATCACACGAAAAGATTCGCCATGGAGATGGCTGTCTATAATAAGCCGGTCTGATTCAACTGTAAAAACAGCAGCTTTTCCGGCACTATCTATTAAAACAAATCGATCTTCAGGATCATCTAATAGTCCAGCCGCTACAATATCTTTTGGAACATTATAAGATTGTTGCAGTGCTCCTTCAAAGGAACACCATCTCTTCATGAGTCCATCTTCTGCACCGATTGTATAAATATGCTTATCTCCAACAATCACCGCATAAAACGTCCCCTGATGGGCCTTGAAAACACGTATTGTGTAATCTTTGAGGCTGCAACTAATTAGCTCTCCGTCAGCGGCGGGGTAAACCAGGGCATTTTGCTCCAGCCAATAACGCAGATGAACCAATGCCGGCTTTCCATGAGGACTGGGACAATCAACAGTCCTGGTAAGTTTGGCGGTGGTAATATCCCAGAAAAGCAGCTTACCGCTATCAGAAAGACCGACAACGGTGTTATCATCAATCTTTAGCAAGGAGCATATCCTGCCGCCGTCGGCTTCCAGTATTTGCGGCTTGTTCGGATTTGATATGAATTGCCAGAGTAGACATCTTCCTGCCGTATCGCTGCTTACAAGCTGGTTATCACCTCCCAGGCATACCGACAATATAGGTTCACCCTGAAACATACTTGCAGCGGTATCGAAACTCTCTGTTGTTCCATCTCCAGACAGCTTCAACACCTCAATTTTTCCGCATCGAGTGCCAATAGCTACAAGAGAGTTGTCTGTATCGATAGCATAAACACTGTTTCCTTTCTCCATCGCCACAATATTGACAGCTTCGATGTCATTCGAACATATTGATATGACAGTAGGGGTTGAACCGCCTGTTCCCAAGATCAGTTTTGACATAATTCTCTCCTTTTCAATAACGCATTCGGTCAATTTCAAAAAGTCCATTCAGTTGTTGGCTTGTATCCAACTGCCGATTACCAGGTGATGTTGAATTGTCCGGCAAAGACAGAGATGGCCCCAAAGAAAATCTCTGTCCTTCTGGTTCACCATCAGGCCAGTTTTTCTCATTAGTTTTGGCAAGCAGTTTTTCTGTATCTTTCATCTTTGATCGTATGTGCGTTCGCTTTTCATGAAGCTGTTTCAACTTGCTTTTTAGTTTATCCTCTGCTTGCTCGTAGCGTTCAAATACGTTCTGGCTATGAAGCTGGCCCTGATCAGAGGCAACAATATTTGCATTACTGTTGCATTTTTGGATATCAGTTTCTACTTGGACCAAGTCTTTTTTGAGTTTTTCAAGATGTTGCTGTAATTCCCGCTGCTGCTCTTGTTTTTGAGCATATAATTGCTCAGCAAACGGGCATTCAGAATTGCCTTCTTCATCAACTTTTGGCAACAAATCATAAGCTTTACGTAAGCCTTCTATGCATTCGTCTATGTTTCCTAATTGTTTATGATGATTAGTTTTCATTGTTCGTACCTTTCACTCTCCAATGGCATTTTCTACTCGTTTCTGATGTTCTTCGTTTAACTTTGTACTCTCCTGCTCAATTTCCTCTTCACCTCGTTCGTTTTCTTCCATAATCTCAATATCACGCCGTGCCGATTCCTTTGCTGTCTCAAGTTCACTTGCTGCTGAATCACTGTTTAGCTCACTAATACTACTGTCTATAGTACCAATGTCTGTATTTGCCCGTTCGACTCCTTCGTGAATTTCGCCTTTGTGTTCTTCGATATGGCCATGAATCTCCTGCAACTCATTTGTGCCTTGATCAAATTCACTGGAACTAACATTCTGGGCTTCTTTGAGGTTCTCAGTACAATCATTGAGGCCATCTTCAGTTCCGCCTTCAAGGCCTTCTATTGTTCGCCGTTCCAATTCCGCGTCAGAAACAATTTTTTCATTTTCCTCTTTTTTTTCCTGAGTTTCCTCACAGTCCTTTTCAATACTGCTTTCCATCTTAGCGCGTGTAAAATTTCTTTTAGCCATAATAATTCTCCTTACAAGTTTGACAATTTCTTATCACAATCGGTTATCAGATTCTCAAGTATATTCATGTAATTTTCGCTTGTCTTACATACTTTCTCATATCTGCCTATCAAGAAATCCCTGAAAGCGTTAATCTTGTCATTTGTTACATTGCTATGCTGTTCAGTCGCCAGGAATGGGTGATAGAACTTTTGCCGAAATACCTTTAATGAAATAGATATCTTCCTGTTAATTCTTTTTGCGTTTTCTCTCAGCTCAGCTAATTTCCTGCATCGCTGCGGAGCGGGTGTTTCTTCCATGATCTCATGGTATCTGGGCCTTATCCTTTTGGCCTCGTCCAGAAGTTTTTTCCTGTAACTTTTATATTTGTCAAGACCCTGGCGAAACAATTCCAACTCAAGTGTTATCCGCTTTTCGGCAGTTTTAATAAACCACTCATCTTCGACAATATAAGGCAAAATCGCATTACCTATTGGCGGCATTGGTATATCCCAATCTTTATGGAGATTTGGTGTAACAATCCTTCTGGGCCCAAAATAACCTTCGGTATAAAAATACGCCTGTCCCGGCCTTAGACGGGCGATCTCCTGCATGTCAACTTCGTCAAATAACATCGAACCGCCAATAATTTCACGGT
>CAYZEH010000067.1:0-12847 GCA_964477135.1 uncultured Pirellulales bacterium
GCTATATTTCCGGGTTCTTTCGATCCTATTACTAATGGGCATATGGATGTTATAAGCCGAGGGATAAGTCTTTTCGATGAGTTGATAGTAGCAGTTGGGCAAAGTCCCGCTAAGGATCCGCTGTTCTCTAAGCAGGAACGTGTTGACATGATAGCGGAGTTGGTGGCGGACAAGCCGAGAATTCGTGTTGAAAGCTTTGACGGTTTGATGGTTGAGTATGCATTGAAACATGATATCGATGTAATCTTAAGGGGGATGAGAAGCCTTACGGATGTTCAGTATGAATTTCGGCTTGCGATGACAAACCGCGCAGTTGCCGGGCTGGAGACTGTGTTTATTATGACATCTGCGGAGTATGGATTTACAAGTTCAACTTTGATAAGAGAGGTAGTCGGACTTGGCGGAAACGTTGCAAACCTTATTCCGGAGCTTATCTTTGAAAAACTGAAAAAACGGATCGCTGAAAGAAATCAGCAAAAATAAAAACGTAACAGGATACGGGATGATAATATTGTACCAATCCCAATTAATTTTCGCTATCGCGGCTCTGCGTGTTTCGCTTTATCCGCGGGTATCCCGATATACATCGGGATATTACCATGAATGATATTATTGGAGCTTTATAGTGTTCAGCATATCTGTTGAAAGTAGTTTCAAGGCATCGCATCAGCTTAGTTTACCGGACGGTTCAAAGGAAGAATTGCATAATCATAATTGGCAGGTAACTGTTGAAATCAGCAGGGAAAAACTGAACAAAACGGGACTGGTAATGGATTTCCACCTGCTAAAGAAAAAGGTCGATAATATCACCGCTGGAATCAGTAATATGACGCTTGAGCAAAGCGGTTATTTCAGCGGGAAAAACGCATCCGCGGAAAACGTAGCTTTTTATATCTATGAAAGGCTTTCTGCTGTTTTGCCTGAAAGGGTATGCCTTGAGGCTGTTAAGGTGGTTGAAGAGGCTGGGTGTTTCGCTACTTACCGCAAATAATGAATTAACGCTTCAGGAATACGGCTATTTTGACGATTATTTAAATTGGATCGCGGGTATGTTCTGCGCGGCTGGATTTAAGCTTTTTTAAATCCCTGTAAATATTTTCAGTTTATGGTATAATATTGTTAAGGATATAAATTATGCAATGTCAGATTTGTAAAAAAAACGAAGCAACTATACATTTGACAGAAATCGTTGACGGCGCCCGCAGCGAAACTCATATTTGCCAGAGCTGCGCCCAGAACGAGGGTATTATTGTTAAGAACCAGATGCCTATAAACGAACTTCTGAGTAATCTGCTTGCCTCTCAACCAGCTGATGATGAAATATCAGGTTCCTTCGACCTGACCAAGACCTGCCCCGATTGCGGTTTTACTATAGATCATTTCAGGAAAGAAGCTCTGCTCGGATGTCCTAATGATTATGAAGTATTTGAAGAAGAGCTTAAACCATTGATACAAAAAGCTCAGGATAATAACAGCCATCATTGCGGCAAAGTGCCTTCAAAGATGCCTGTGACTAATAAACATAAAATAGAACTTACTAATCTGCAAAAAGAACTTGATATTGCTGTGCAAAAAGAGGATTATGAGCAGGCAGCGATGTTGCGTGACAAAATTAATGTTCTTAAAGAAAATGGTACTCAGCCGGATTCGTAAACAGCTGAAAGAAAATATGAAACTAACAGACATCAGCAACGATATTAATGAGTGGTTTGATGGATCGGGGCCTTTGTCTGATATTGTAATATCTTCAAGAGTCAGACTTGCGAGGAACCTGACGGGGCATAAATTTTTCTCCAGGTGCTCTGTAAATGAAAAACAAGAGATACTTGAAGAGCTCAAGGGAGTGATTCTGCCTTTGGATATCGGTGATGAGATCGCATATATCAATATCGACCAGACCGATGAGCTTAAAAGGGATTTTCTTATTGAAAGGCATCTGATAAGCAGGAACCATGCTTTCAATAAAGGTCCTCGGGGTGTTATCGTTGCCCACAGAGAATTTTTTACCGCAATGATTAATGAAGAGGACCATCTGAGGCTGCAGGTTTTAAAGGCGGGCAGTCAGCTTGAAGATTGTTTCGAGCTTATCAATAAGATCGATGATATGATCGAGAATAAAATTGATTACGCATTCAGCGATAAATACGGGTATCTTACCGCATGTCCTACAAATTTAGGGACGGGTATCAGGGTATCTGTTATGCTTCATTTGCCGGCTTTGAAAATGACCGGCCATATTGAAAAGTTTTTAAAAGCTACAAAAGCAATGAGGTTGGCGGTAAGGGGGCTCTTTGGTGAAGGGACTCAGGCTGTCGGAGATTTTTATCAGCTTTCCAATCAGATAACTCTTGGCATTTCAGAAAGAGACATCATATCACAATTTCAAAACGAGATTATTCCTGAAATTGTTGAATACGAGGAAGTTGCGCGAAAACAGCTGCTTTCTAAAAATTCTGATCTGCTGGATGACAAGATATCAAGAGCGATGGCTTTGCTTAAAAACGCAAAGCTTATCAGCTCTCAGGAGGCATTGTTGCTTTTGAGCCATATAAGGCTTGGGTTGAATATGCACAACAAACTGGGGGCTTCGACGCCTGCGATAAAGGAGTTATATCAGACAAGAGGCAATGCGAAATTTGCAAATCCGATCTCTGTAAAGACTATTAACAAGCTTTTTATGCTGACTCTGCCGGCACATTTGCAGTTAAATTACGGCAAGTTGCTTGATCCTACCCATAGAGACATTTTAAGAGCTGAGATAATTCGAAAAGCCCTTAACCAGCAAAGCTGACCTTTCGACCTGCCAAAATGGCATAATTTAATATCTCCAACAACCGGCACAAAAACCTAAGGCCTTGTTTTCAAAACACTTACGACCAAAAAACCAAAAAGAAACCAACTGGCACGCCTTTTGCACATTAAAAAAGCAATGTTATTATTTTTTGCACTTAGCAATAAAAACGAAAGGATTTTAAATCATGGCTAAAATAATAGGTATAGATCTTGGTACTACAAATTCGGTAGTAGCTGTGATGGAGGGCTCTGCTCCGAAAGTATTGGTCAACTCTTCAGGCTCAAGGCTTACTTCTTCTGTTGTTGGTTTTACCGATAAAGGTGAGAGGCTTGTAGGTCAGATCGCTCGCCATCAGCAGGTTACTAACCCTGAAAACACAGTTTTTTCCATAAAGCGTTTCATGGGCAGAAGGCATAACGAAGTACCTTCTGAGGAAAAGATCGTTCCTTATAACGTTATTGGCGGCAGCGAAGAGCTGGTCAAGGTTAAAGTGCATGACAAAGAATATACACCACCTGAGGTTTCAGCGATGATTCTGCAGGACCTTAAGAAAACAGCGGAAGACTACCTCGGCGAGGAAGTTACTGATGCTGTTATTACTGTTCCGGCATATTTTAACGATTCACAAAGGCAGGCAACTAAAGACGCTGGTAAAATCGCTGGGCTCAATGTCCAGAGAATTATCAATGAACCTACCGCAGCAGCTTTGGCTTATGGTTTGGAAAAGAAGAAAAATGAAAAGATAGCTGTTTTCGATTTCGGCGGCGGCACATTTGATATTTCAATTCTTGATATTGGTGACAACGTCTTTGAGGTTTTGAGCACTAATGGTGACGGCCATCTCGGCGGTGACGACCTGGATGAGGTATTGATCAATTATCTTGCTGACGAATTCAAGAAGACTGAAGGCATTGACTTGCGTCAGGATGCGATGGCACATCAGAGATTAAAAGAAGCCGCTGAAAAAGCTAAATGCGAGTTGAGTTCCCAGCTTGAATCTACGGTCAATCTGCCGTTTATTACCGCTGACGCCTCCGGGCCTAAACATTTGCAGATAACTATAAGCAGAAGCAAGTTCGAATCACTTGCAGAAGCCATATTAGAAAGGTTGAAAGAGCCCTGCAGAAAAGCAATCACAGATGCTAAGCTTTCCAATAGTGAGATCGCGGAAGTTCTGCTGGTAGGTGGTTCGACAAGAATGCCAATGGTTCAGCAAATCGTTAAAGACATCTTCGGCAAAGAACCAAACAAAAGTATTAACCCCGACGAGGTAGTTGCGTTAGGCGCCGCTATCCAGGGTGCTGTTCTTGCAGGCGATGCTGGTGTAAAGGATATTCTGCTACTTGATGTTACACCACTTCGACTTGGTATTGAGACATTAGGCGGTGTTATGACAAAGCTCATTGAAGCCAATACTACTATACCGACCAGCAAAAAAGAAGTTTTCTCTACTGCTGCTGACAGCCAGACAACTGTTGATATTCATGTGTTGCAGGGCGAAAGAGAATTTGCCCGCGACAACAGAACGCTTGGCAGGTTCCAGCTTACGGATATTCCGCCATCGCCGAGGGGTATACCTCAGATCGAAGTTGCTTTCGATATCGATGCTAACGGAATTTTGAAAGTCTCCGCCAAGGACCTCGGCACCGGCAAAGAACAGTCTATTGTTATTCAATCCAGCTCAGGTCTGAATGAAAAAGAAATTGAAAAAATGAAAAAAGACGCTGAAAGCCATGCGGATGAAGATAAGAAAAAACGTGATTTGATCGATTTGAAGAATCAGTCAGACCAGCTGATCTATTCGACTGAAAAAACTCTTAAAGAGCATGGCGATAAGGTTTCTGCTGAGACCAGAAGTAATATTGAAAACGCTTTGAACAATCTTAAAGAAGCTATCAAAGGTGAAGATTCTGAAGCTATTAAAAAAGCAACAGAGAATCTCGGCACCGCTGGTCAGGAACTTGGTAAGATCCTTTATGAAGAGGCCGCTAAAAAGCAGGCTTCGCAAGACGCACAGCCAGGAGCTGAAACTAGTCAGGCTCAGCCACAAAAAGAGCCCGGCAAAAAAGGCGGCGATGATGTGATCGACGCTGAGTTTGAAGCAAAAGACGAATAGTCTAATTTAAAGTTTTAAAATCAAAGTCAAAGTGACCTGAAAAATCACTTTGGCTTTTTTTTGTTGCCTGGAGGGGATAATTTATATATTATGGCATTCATGGACGAACAAAAAACGGCGTCCTGACGGTGATGCCCGGTTGGTTAGTTTTGGAGAAAAATATGGAATCTAAAAAGTCAAATACCAAAAATAATATCAGCAGACGATCATTCATAAAAAAGGGCTCTGCTGCGATCGCATCAACAGCTTTTATGTCTCAAATCGCATATCCTGTGAGCAGTTCCCGAAAAATAAGGATCGGCGTTGTAGGCGGCGGCTTTGGTAGTGGATTTCAATGGCAATATCATCCTGACTGCATCGTAGAAGCAGTTAGTGACCTTCGACCTGAAAGAAAAAAACGTCTCATGGATGTTTATAAATGCCAGAAATCTTACGACAGTCTGGAAGAGCTTGTTAAAGACCCAAGGATCGATGCTGTAGCGGTGTTTACTGAGGGGCCTAACCATGTCAAGCATACTATTGAGTGTATGAAGCATGGTAAGCATGTGGTTTCGGCGGTGCCGGCGTGTATGGGTGGTGGGATTGATGAGGCGCATCGGCTTTTTGATGCTGTGAAAAAATATGGGCTGTCATATATGATGGCCGAATCCAGCTATTACCACGGGTTTACAATATCCGCGAGAAAATTTTACGCGGAGAAGAAATTCGGTGAAATTTTCTACGCTGAAGCTGAGTATCAGCATCCGGGTCTTGAGTGTATTTATTTTAAAAACGGCAAACGCACCTGGCGACATGGAATGGCACCGATGCATTATCCAACTCACAGCACCGCTTTTCTTATCGGTGTTACCGGCGAAAGACTAACACAGGTTTCGTGTCATGGCTGGGGCGATGACGATCCGATACTGAAAGACAACGTTTACAATAATCCGTTCTGGAATGAGTCCGCAATGTTCAAAACTAATCGTGGTCATGCCTTTAAAGTTAACGTATGGTGGAAGGGCGCTCACAAAGGATGTGAACGCGGTGAGCTTAATGGCACTAAAATGAGTTTTTATGGACCAACCGCAAACGGTATGGGGCCTGTAATCGTCAGACCAGACAAAGACCGCAAAGAAGTAGATGACGGCGGTTATGAGAGATACCTTCCGGCTTTTGAAAAATACCAGCAACCAAACTGGGCTTTAACTGATATGCTGCCGGAGCCAATGAGAAAATTAATTGGCGGACATGGCGGTTCAAGCACATTTATTACTCATGAATTCATTGATGCGTTGGTCCATGAGAGAACACCTGCGATTGATATTTATGAATCTCTTGCCTATACGGTGCCCGGGGTAATTGCGCATGAATCTGCCTTAAAAGGCGGAGCCTCTCTCAAGGTACCTCAGTTTGATGAAAAGAAAAAAGTTTGAAAGCAAGATACGGTTTTTTTAACCATAACTCCTTTATATTTCAGGACGATAGCCATGAAATTATTGCAGAAGAAGGCGTTTACGTTAGTTGAGCTTCTTGTTGTCATTGCGGTAATTGCATTGCTTATGGGATTATTGATGCCGGCTTTGAGTATGGCCAGGAAACAAGGGCAACGCGCTGTCTGTCAAAATAATCTCCACCAGCAATATATCGCTTGCAGTATGTACATGGACGATTATGAGGGTTACTTCCCATGGGTTAAGACCGAAAATTTGAGTGCGACCTGTTATTTTTTATGGGGAGGAAAAAAAGGCTCCGAATGGGCCTCTCAATCATCTGTTCGATTTCTTAACCCTTATGTATGTTTGCAGGGAGAAGTTGATACTGATACTGAGGAAAAGCAGCTACATATTTTTAAATGTCCGGCTGACAAAGGGCAAAGACCCGGTAATTACGACAGAGACAGAAACCCGACAGTTTGGGACTGCGTTGGGTGCAGCTATCTTCCGAATTTTACTGCAAATTCTAATATTAAGATAAATTCAGGAGGTCTTTGGGAAAAGAAAATAACTCAAGTCAAAAATTCACACAAGTTAATACTGGTAAGGGATTTTTCCTTTTTGGCTTATTTCAGTAGTCCTGAGGGCAGCTACGGCGGTGAGCCATTCGCTTATTATTACTGGCATAACGGTAAAGTTAACGGCTGGGGAAACGTCACCTTTGTTGATGGGCATACAGAATTTCTTCAGGCTACTCAAAATAAACCTGATTATCAAAATGGCGACGGCTGGACTTTCATAATGAATAAATGAGAGAACTTTTTTAAAAAATCTCAAAAGGGCTTGAACAGGAAAAATTTTTGATTATTATAAAAAGTGCCTGAGTTTTCAGCCTGGATTCGAGGCCTGAATGATAACCCGACCGCTGTTGACTCAGGCATTTTTTATTAGAAATTATCAACCTGTGATAACAATATCAGCTTCACAGCCTTGAACATTTTCAGCTTTTAGTTTTATATCCAGTGTTTTTTCAAATTCATCGTAATTTGAAGACTTTATTGCAATCGATTTATTTGATGATTGAACTTTTACAGGTTTGAATTTATTTAGTTTGACTAAAAGATTGCCGGTTCCATACATTTCAACTGCAGCTGTAGTCTTTTTATTTTCTACGGAGAATTTTTTAACATTGTATGTGCCGGTGTTGATCACGCAGCCAGGCATTGATTGGGGAGAAATGGAGAATTTTAATTCGTATATTTTTTTATCAAGCCTGGGCAGAACGATATGACCAAACCCCATTTCTTCATAATAGCATGCGATGTTGTTGTTATTTAATTTGGCAGATGAAACATGGGTATTTTTTGTAAGGGGAATTTTAAACAGGAGGTTACCAAGCTGACCAAATTTATAAGTCCAGTCCGGCATTTTGGTATTATCAATTGTCACGGTATTGCCTGCAATGATGAATTTGCAGAACTTTTTATAGAGATATTGCGAATATAGCTGAGCGGTATTTCGGGGCAGGTATCTGTCCGGCATTTTTTTAATGGCTTGAAAATATTTTATCCATTTGTCACCAGCTTCTTTGTTTTTATTCGGGTCAACTGCAACATAATTAGACCAGTGAGTGCTTTTGTAGCAATCGTCGGGGCCTAAGAGTGTTTTGGGTTGAGCACTTGTGAGGCTGTAGCCCATATCCGGTTCCTGAATCCGGTCGAGCACCATTAAACCATTGTCGTGGAGATAGTTACAGCCGGGGTTATTGGCATATTTTACCCCCCATGCTGACATCAGTGCGCCGGTATCCTCTTTGTCAGCTGGGTTGTAGTAATAATTAAATGCACATGGTACGAAGCTTTTTGGAAAGGATATATCATACTGGTCGATAAGTTTTTTGAAGCATTCCATTTTGCCCCAGACTTCTTTCCATGGCCATTTATTACCATGCTCACCGGCAAATTCGGCACGTATTCTCTGACCTTTGATCCATCTTTCATGTCCGACACCGTGCAAACCGAATTCTATTGTGTCAGCGTGGTCTTTTACATAATTCATTATGGTAAAATCATCCTCAGTGACCAAAGATGAGTTATCCCAGTTTTTGCCCTGCTGGGAAGAAGTTGGGTATTGTGCACATATATTGCTTCGGTCGAATTCTGACATTATGAAAAGGCACATGAGCCTTGTTTTCAGTTTTTTGCCGATATAATTGAGAACCTGATAGTCTTTTAAGCCCATAAATCGACCTCTGGGCATTCCGCCTCGCCAGGGGCCGCCGGTTTTATCGTCAGAGTAGCCTCTTTTCCAACCTACATCATCTATTGCCACCGAATTCGGCATAGGGATTGTTATTTTGAAGGGAT
Source organism: uncultured Pirellulales bacterium (assembly GCA_964477135.1). Taxonomy (GTDB): domain Bacteria; phylum Planctomycetota; class Phycisphaerae; order Sedimentisphaerales; family Anaerobacaceae; genus JAGLTN01. Next base: position 8,692 of record CAYZEH010000067.1, read on the forward strand.
TGTCGACGCCTGCCCAAGCCCACGAAGTCGGCAAAGTCAAGGCAGTTGTCGCTGACAGAGTTGTCTTTAAAAACTGACGTCTATTAATCATAAGACCTCCAGAATATGGCTGTAGTGTAACAAGATAGACAGTGAGATTCAATGCATTTGCTTGACAAAAGCGGGCAAAAAAAAGTAGAATCGTTTTAATTTGTTCAGGAGATATAGATGCAGAACCAATTGCAAACTGAAAGACTGGTATCGCTGGATGCTTTAAGAGGCTTTGATATGTTTCTTATCATCGGCGGCGGTGCGATGATACGGGCCTTCTGCTGCGCTAATGTCAATGGTTTTACACAGGTAATTGCAAAACAGACTCATCATGCAGCCTGGGAGGGGTTTACGTTCTGGGATATTATAATGCCTTTGTTTATGTTTATCGTCGGGGCGGCGATGCCTTTTTCATTTGCCAAAAGGATTAGTCCTGGTCACGGCAGAACGAAGTTATTTGTCCACGTGGCGAAAAGGGTTGTTATTCTTTGGGTGTTTGGAATGATGGTGCAGGGGAATTTGCTTAAATATGATCTGTCCCAATTGCATATTTACAGCAACACGTTGCAGGCGATAGCTGCGGGGTATTTAATTTCAGCGATACTGATCCTTAACTTCAGCATTATTGTTCAGATAATCGTAACGGCTGGGTTGCTTGCAGGTTTCTGGGCAGTTATGAGATTCGTTCGGTTTGCCGACCAGGGGGGCGGGGTTCTGGAGCCTGCGAATAATATCGCACGTCACATTGAACAGATATGCGCGGGACGATTCTTTTTAGCTGAATCCACTTATACGTGGTTTTTCAGCTCTATCACATTTGGGGCGACTGTGATGCTCGGCGTTTTTGCGGGATTTTTGCTTAAGAATAATAAGCTTAGTAAGTATAAAAAATTCTTCAGCTTAGTCGGTATAGGACTCGGTTTAACTATCGGCGGGATGGTCTGGGGGATATGGTTACCAATTATTAAACACATCTGGACATCGTCCTTTGTGCTTTATGCAGGGGGCTTGTGTTATTTTATGTTAGCGGCGTTTTATATAGTGATAGATATCTGGGGCCTAAAGAAGTGGGCATTTGGTTTTGTTGTGATAGGGACAAATGCAATAGCAGCTTATATAATGGCAGAGCTGTTCGATTTCAGGTACATAGGAGACATCTTCGTCGCTGGGCTTGAAAAATATGCTGGGCCTTGGTATGGCCTGGTTCAATCGGCAACGGCATTTCTTGTGCTATGGCTAATACTGCTTTGGATGTACCGGAAAAAAACTTTTATAAAAATATAGGTGGTTAGTTCTTCAGGTGCTTATCAAAAAATTCTAAGACGATAGGCCTTAAATCTTTCTGTTTGGGTTGGAGGTGGAAAGTATGCGGAGCACCTTCTATTATTACGAGTTTGCTTTCTACGCCGGCGGCTCGGAGTTTTTTATCGAATTCTATAGACTGGTTCAGGTCTACTGTTGTGTCGGCGGTGCCGTGCATTATTAAAAATGGTGGATCGTTTTTGGTGATGTGAGATACCGGTGAGGCATATTTCCAGATTTCGGGGTCTTTGTCCCTGGTTGCGCCGAGGAAATTTTGAATGCAATCGTCGTCAAGTTTTTTTATGGCCATAAAGTCATTAACGCCATAGAGGTCCACTACCGCCTGGACTTTGCATGAAATGCCTTTATAGAGACCAGCGGGGTTTAGTTCATTTACATCACCTGTTACACCGACCATAGCGGAGAGATGTCCGCCGGCGGAGCCTCCGATGGCGCCAATCTTGTCGGGGTTGATGTGATATTTTTCTGCGTTAACCCTTAAGAACTGTACCGCTTTTTTGCAGTCATGGAGATTTGCCGGCCAGGTTTTCTGACCTTTAGAGAGCAGGTAATTGATACTTATGCAAACGTAGCCATGACTTGCAAGGGTTTTGCCGATATTTTCCTGACGAAGCCAGGTTTTATCGCCGCTTTGCCAACCGCCTCCATGAATAATTACGATGCCGGGGCATTTCTGGTTTTCTTTTAAATCTGCGGGTGTGTATAAATCGAATTTTTCTTCTCTATCGGGCTCAAGGTAAGTCTGGTCCTTTACAATTTTGATATTATACATGGCTTTGACCTCTGCGGCTTTGGTGGTGGAAATATTGAATAATATGACAAACAAAACACAAACACTGATAATGTAATTTTTCATCAAATTATTTTCCTATACAAAAGTTACTAAAAATATTGCTGAGTATTTTTTCGTCGACATCCTGCTGCTCGATCCGGGACAAATTCTGGTAGGCAGAGCGGAGCATTATGGTTGCTATTTCATTGCTACCTGCTTTGATCTGATTTATTGCCTCGGTTAAATTTTCAACAGCTTGTGCTACTGATTTTTTATGGCGGGCAGTCAGAGCTACACTGCTGGTGACAGGCTCAGAAAAAGCTGGATACTTATCCGGGGTTTTGCTTATCAAGTGGCTGTCGATTTTGGTCAGGAGTTCTTTTATGCCTTGCTTTGTCTTTGAGGAAACGGGCAAAAAGGAATGACCAAAAAACTGCCTGAGCTGATTGAGTTTTGTGCTGAGTTTTTTGTCTTCTAAAAGATCGGCTTTGGCGGCGACAAATATTATGTCTCCGGAGTCAACCAGTTTCAGCAGGTTAATATCTTCATTCCAGTTGGGTTTGGAAATATCTACACAAAACAGGACTATCATCGCATGACGAAGTGCTTCGACAGCAGCTTGCTGGGTGAGCTGGTCGATTATTGTCTGCGGATCTTCGATAAGACCTGCGCAATCAAAGAAGATGCATCTGCTATGGTCGAGTTCGAGAAGGCCTTCGAGTACGTCACGGGTGGTTTTGGGTTTTTCTGAGACTATACTCCTTTCGCAACCAAGCAGGATATTGGTAAGACTGCTTTTGCCTGCGTTTACGATACCGGCGGCTCCAACGGAAGGCAGGTCTATGACGGCTTGACAGCTGATACTTCCTTTGAGGATATCTTCTGCTTTTTGTTTCAGGGATGTTAGTATTTCGACGGCCTGGGCGGTTGTTATAAATTCAATATCTTCGGTGCTGAAATCGAGACCTGCTTCGAGGTTGCCAAGGCAATCGAGTATTTCAGTTTTTATTTCTTTTGTGGTCTGGGTGAGTTTTCCGGCTAAGAGTTTTTCCGCAGCGTCAAGCTGGAGCTGGTTACTGGAAAAGATTATTTCGTTTACAGCTTCGGCCTGGGCGAGGTCTATTTTTCCGTTAAGGTAAGCACGAGCGGTGAACTCACCGGGGCCGGCAAGTCTGGCCTCATTATTTAGAATATTGCTTAACAAAGTTTCAGTGACAGCTGGGTTGGAGTAAATGTGTATTTCGACGAGGTCCTCGCCGGTATATGAGGCAGGGGATAGAAATAAATACAGTTTGCCCTCTATGGATAACTGCTGGTCGATAAAAAATTGTCCCGTGTAAACGCCTGCATTTTGGAAATCGACTTGACCTGTGAATATATCTTTTGCTATTTGTATGGCTTGCCTGCCGGAGAGACGCAAGATAACCCTATGGCTGCCGGCAGGTGAACTTACTGCTGTAATTGTATCATTAAGCTCATACATTACGTATTTTTATAGAATGGCTTGGGTTTTTTCTTTTTGACTTTACCACCCGTTTTACTGGTTGCTGAGACCAGACCAGAACTTTCCTGTTGTTCCTGCTGTTGAATATGCCTGCGGATAACGTGCTGTTCGATAACTCCTGCGAAAGTACTTGCCATAATATAAAGGTTCAAACCCGACGGGGCAGAGTAAAGCATCAGCGGGAACATTATAGGCATCATCATCATCATCATTTTCTGTTGCTGCGCTGCCTGTGGATTAGCAGATGCGTTTTTAGGCATCATCTTCTGCTGCAGGTAGAAGGCTACACCCATCAGTAAAGGCAGAAGATTCAAAGCAGTAAGTTTATATCCTAATATTGGAATAGTCACCGCTGAGAACCTTATCAGAGCATCCGGCGCGGAAAGGTCCGTTATCCAGAAAGGTAAAAACGCAGCACCACGAAGGTCGATACTTGCGTATATCGCAGAGTAAAGAGATATCCAGATCGGCATCTGTACGAGCATCGGCAAGAATCCCATAATCGGCGAAGCACCCTGCTCTTTGTA
>CAYZEH010000068.1:0-1617 GCA_964477135.1 uncultured Pirellulales bacterium
TACCCGCGGATAAAGCGAAAAATTCAATTGGGATTGGTATCAGTTGTCAGTTTCCTCACTGCCAGGGTATAAACAGCTCTTTGATCCTTGATGTATTTTCTCTCGAAGTTGGTTCCCACACATTCGGCTTGTTGGGCGTTAGCAGCCTTTATGAAGCCAATTTTCTCAAATCGGTCGTCTCCATCGTTAAAAACTGTTGTAATCTGTTCATAATAGTCTTTATGGTCGGTAGCGATCTGTATTACACCGCCGGTTTTGAGGCATCTAAGCATTTCAGTGAGGTTATCCTTACAAAGAAATCGCCTTTTGTTATGTCGTTTCTTAGGCCAGGGATCCGGGAAATACACATGAAACCAGTCTACAGAGCTGTTTTTGAGGTTTTTTGCTATAAAATCAGCTGCCTCGGTGCGAATCATTCGGGCATTTTTAAGCTGCCATCTGCCTATCCGGTCAACTGCGTGGCGATAGTATTTGCGAGCCCATTCAATGCCTAAAAAGTCGATTTCGGGAAATGTTCTTGCCTGATTTACAATAAAAGTACCTTTCCCAGCGCCTATTTCAATATGAACCTCCTGCGATCTGCCAAAAAGGGCCTTAAAGTCAACTTTTTCATTAATATCTTCTTCTTTTAAAACAACCGCTGGATATTCTTTTAAAATTCTTGCCATTTACCAAATAAATCCGAGATAATAAATAAGTTTCCATTAAAAAGAGGCATTATAACGACCAAAAACAACAGGGCGAAGAAGTAATTTGCTTAACATTCAAATTAAAGTACCCCTTAAAGCTATTCGATAAGAGAAAGTGGAACTGTAGCTTTTCTGGAACGTATAAATTATAGGACTGGATTGGTGGTTTTTTAAAAGGATGCCAATATGATTCGTCGATTGTTAAAACACAGAAATAGGCAGATTATAGTTGATGTCAGCACTCAAAAGGATCTTTTCCTTTCGGATGGTATCGCAAGGGTAAGAAATCACAGGCGAGTACTGGCAAATATTCGCAGAGTGATGGCTTATGCAAGAAGTAGAAAAGTTCATGTGATCTCTACCTGTGAAGTTTACTCGAATGGTACAGGCTATACCCCTTACTGTCTTGATGGTACCGAAGGGCACAAAAAAGTCAGATACACTCTGCTTAATAACAGAATAAGTTTCGCTGCTGACAGCAATATAAATATTTCCAAGGGAATTTTCAAGAACTATAAACAACTGGTCCTTCACGAAAGAGGCCATGACCCGTTTGAAGAACCAGCAATTGACAGACTCCTAAGCGATATCAAATCTTGTGAATTTATATTGATCGGAGCAACCGCTGAAAATACTGTAAAAGCTATGGCGTTGGGATTGCTGCAAAGAGGGAAAAAGGTTACAGTCTTATACGATGCTGTAGGTTCACATAATAACAAGGAAGCAAAAATGGCTTTCCGCAAAATGCAGGCCAAAGGCGCCAAGCTGATAGAAACTAAAAAACTCGCCGGCAGTTCCCATTTAAAACGGGTAAGAGTTTGTACATGTAATGTTTGCGGCAACTGAAATATCGCTGGAATAATTGCGATTAGTTGTAAAATTTTTGCTTGTTTTTAACATATCTTCGATTAGAAAAATTTCAACAAAA
>CAYZEH010000068.1:1717-12836 GCA_964477135.1 uncultured Pirellulales bacterium
TAAGTTATTGTGATTTTAAGCTCAAATTCAAATTCTAAAATATCATAAAACATCCGATGAGCTAAGTTTTACGGATGAAGTATAATGGTTTAAAGGAGAATTATTAAGATGGCAGAAAAAAGAGTTTATTTCTTTGGCAATGGAAAGGCTGAAGGTAACGCGACTATGAAGGAGCTGCTCGGTGGCAAGGGTGCAAACCTCGCTGAGATGATGAGTCTTGGCATTCCGGTTCCTCCTGGTTTTACTATTGCGACAAAAGTTTGCGATGAATATTACAAAAGTGGTAAGAAATGGCCTAAAGGATTGGCTGAAGAAGTAGATAAGAATGTTACTAAGCTGGAAAAAGCTATGAAAGCTAAGCTTGGCGATCCTAACAATCCTCTGCTGGTCAGCGTACGGAGCGGTGCTGCTGTTTCTATGCCAGGTATGATGGATACTGTTTTGAATCTTGGTCTCAATGATGATATAATTGAAGGTATCATTAAAAGGACGAACAATCCAAGATTTGCTTATGACATCTACCGCAGATTTATCGATATGTTCGGCGATGTTGTAATGGGTTGTCACCATGAGAATTTTGAAGCTGTTCTCCATAAAGCTAAGAGAAAAGCTAAAGTTGAAGTTGATAGTGACCTTACGGCAGATCAGCTTAGGGAAGTTGTTGACGGTTACAAGGCTGTTTACAAAAAGAGCATTGGCAAAATGTTCCCACAGTCAGGCAAAGAACAACTTACACTTGCTATCAGCGCTGTTATTAGTTCATGGATGATCGACAGGGCTATAAAGTATCGTCAGCTCAATAAGATTGAAGGACTCTGGGGTACAGCTGTTAATGTTCAGGCAATGGTATTCGGTAACATGGGCAATGACTGTGGTACAGGTGTATGCTTCATACGTAACCCAAGTACAGGCAAGAAAGAATTTTACGGCGAGTTCCTTATGAACGCTCAGGGCGAAGATGTTGTTGCCGGTATCAGAACTCCACTGCCGCTCAAAAAGCTTTCTAAGGTTATGCCTAAAGCTTATAAGCAGCTCACAGCTCTAATGACCAGGCTTGAAAAGCATTACAAAGATATGCAGGATATGGAATTTACTATCCAGGAAAAAAAGCTTTATATTCTTCAGACCAGAACAGGCAAAAGAACAGCTGAAGCCGCAGTTAAGATCGCAGTTGATATGGTCAACGAAAGACTTATTCCTAAAAAAGAAGCTGTTATGCGTGTAACACCGGAACAGCTCGATCGTCTTTTACATCCATCATTTGACCCCAAGGCAAAACGTGATGTTATTGCAAAAGGTTTGCCAGCTTCACCAGGTGCGGCTGTTGGTCAGGTGGTATTTACCGCTGAAGCTGCAGAGGCATGGAAGAAAAAAGGCAAAACCGTTATCCTTGTCAGGAAAGAAACATCTCCTGAGGATATTGGTGGTATGGATGCTGCTGAAGGTATCATCACCAAGCTTGGTGGTATGACAAGCCATGCTGCAGTGGTTGCCCGTGGTATGGGTAAATGTTGTGTTGCTGGTATATCGGATCTTAATATTGACTACAAAGCCAAAAAATTCACCGTTGACAAAGTTGTTGTTAAAGAAGGTGACTGGATCAGCCTTGATGGTACCGCTGGTCAGGTAATGGTTGGGAAAGTTCCTACCGTTGAGCCTGTACTCAGTGGCGACTTCGGCAGATTTTTAAAGATTTGTGACAGTGTGCGTAAGCTTGGAGTAAGAACAAATGCAGATACTCCAGCTGATGCAAAAAGGGCAAGAGATTTTGGAGCTGAAGGTATCGGTCTTTGCAGAACTGAGCACATGTTCTTTGAAGGTAACAGAATTTGGCCTGTTCGTTCAATGATTCTCGCTGCTGATGATTATTCAGAGATGCTCGCGGAGCTTGAAGCTGCAACAAGTAAGAAAGAAATCACAGCTATCAATAAAAAATATGCAGTAGCTAAGAAACAATTCGAAGGTGCACTCAAGAAACTTCTACCATATCAGAGAAGCGATTTTGAGGGTATATTTACCGCTATGGCTGGACTGCCTGTGACTGTTCGTCTGCTGGATCCTCCATTGCACGAGTTTTTGCCACAGGATGCTAAAAGTCAAACTGAAATGGCTAAGATACTGAAAGTTACACCAGCTGTAGTAAAAGCTAAAGTTGCTCAGCTTCACGAGTTTAACCCAATGCTTGGCCACCGTGGTTGCAGACTTTCAGTTACTTATCCTGCAATTGCTCGTATGCAGGGCAGGGCGATTATCGAAGCTGCTCTTAAGGTTAAAAAAGCAGGCAAAGTTGTTAAGCCTGAGATTATGATCCCACTGGTCGGAACACTTGCTGAGTTCACCTTTGTGAGAGATGAGATCGTAGACGAGATCAAAAAAGTATTCAAAGAAAAGGGCGACAAGATCGCTTACACAGTTGGTACAATGATTGAAGTTCCAAGGGCTGCACTGACAGCAGATGAAATTGCTACACAGGCTCAGTTCTTCAGCTTTGGTACAAATGACCTTACTCAGATGACTTGCGGCTTTAGCCGTGACGATGCTGGTAAGTTCCTCGGCGATTATGTCAAGAAGGGCATTTATAAAAATGACCCATTCCAGCAGCTTGATCAAAATGGTGTTGGAAAGCTTGTCGAGATGGGTGTTAAGCTCGGTAGAAGTACCAGGAAGAGCCTTAAAACTGGTATCTGCGGCGAGCATGGTGGTGATCCTAACAGTATTGATTTCTGCCACAGAGTTGGTTTGAATTACGTTTCATGTTCACCGTTTAGAGTGCCTATCGCAAGACTCGCAGCAGCTCAGGCAGCGATTGTAAATAAGTAAGTGATTTGACAAAAATCATTATTTATGCAAAACTAAAAGGTGCGTTGGCAAAAGCTGACGTACCTTTTTTGATTAATCCGGAGAGATAAGATGGTTTCTTTTATTTTGCTTTGTCTGCTCTTAGGCTTGGGGCATTTATTAAGAGTTCGTGTCAAGCTGCTCCAAAAACTCTACCTTCCAAGCTGTGTAGTCGCAGGTCTTGTTGGTCTTTGCATTATTCAGCTTATTTATTTAATATCCAACCATATCGGCGATGGCAGCTTTGCTCAAAAGACCTTGGTTTTTACTGACCCATGGTCCAGGATTCCCGGATTTTTAATTAATATAGTTTTTGCATGTCTTTTCCTCGGCGTAAAGATACCAAAATTCTCTCATCTTTTCAAAGTTGCCAAGCCTCAGATTATTTATGGCCAAATCGTTGCCTGGGGACAATATGTTGTCGGAATCGGATTATTTATAATCGGAGGCAAATGGATTTTCAAGAATCTTCCCGCGATGTTTGCCGGCATACTACCTGTGGGGTTTGAAGGTGGTCATGGAACTGCAGCGGGAATGGCAGAAGTGTTTGAACATCATGGTTGGGCTGAGGGAAAAGATTTTGCCCTTACCAGTGCAACATTTGGAATAGTCTCTGCAATTATAGTTGGTATGATCTTAGTGAACTGGGCTGTGCGAAAAGGCTATGTTCAAAATATCAAATCACCAGCCGAGATCGAAGAAGATGACAGCATCGCAATAATTCCTGTAGACCAAAGACCATCAGCAGGCAGGTTAACCGTTAACAGCGACGTAGTTGAAGCATTCAGCCTCCAGATAGTAGCGGTAGCAATCGCTATCGGCATAGGCTATCTTATAAAAGAATTACTAATGATGGTCGAAGTGGGCGTGCCATTTCTGTCTGAAAATAAACTCCTTAGCGGCTTCCCACTTTTTCCGCTTTGCATGATAGGGGGTTTTATTGTCCAGATTTTTGAGGACAGATTCGATAAACACAACCTGATAGACCTGGGGCTGATGAGAAGGATACAGAACAGCTCGCTGGATTTTCTGGTGATAGCTGCAATTGCGACAATAAAAGTGCAGGTTGTGCTGTCAGGTCTTTTGCCGTTGATGCTGCTCGTAGCTGCCGGTATTGCATGGAACGTTTTTTGCGTGCTGTTTTTGGCCAGGCGATTTTTTAAAGATAGCTGGTTTGAAAGAGCAATTGTCGAAATGGGCCAATCTATGGGTGTTACCGCAACAGGGCTTTTGCTGCTGCGTGTCGTCGACCCCGATTATAAAACAGAAGCAGCAGATGCTTTTGCCTGTAAGCAATTAGTCCATGAACCTTTTATGGGGGGAGGCTTATGGACCGCATCAGCTATACCACTAATAGCAATCGTCGGTGCAGTACCAGTATTTTTTATCTGCTTGGCAGCAATAGTCTTTTGGCTTGTTATTGCACTATTGCCAAAGTTTTTGCCTGTAAAATGAAAACACAATTAAGAATTATTGACTTTTAGAAAAATTCTAATAGAATGCTGGTTTGTGTTCGACTTCATTGGCGTGATCATGGTGAAAGTAGCTCAGTTGGATAGAGCACTGGATTGTGGTTCCAGGGGTCGGGGGTTCAATTCCCCTCTTTCACCCTTTAAAAAAAGCGGCCTATCCTTAAAGATAAGCCGCTTTTTGTTTTTTTAATAATATTCTGAATTATCACCGATGTTTCCAGATTAAACTCATAAGGATAATAATTTTGAGATTAATAGCTCAACGCTGGGTCTTTGAGTGAGAGATCGCCAACCCAGCGAAGAAGAATGAGAGACAAATTTTTAATATTTTATATCTAACCGGCAAGCCGGGGAATATTTAAACTGGACTTGATAACCTGCCTTTTTTTTAATTTTTTTGTTGCGGGTTCGAGTCCAGCGTTGGCCAAAACTGGTTACCTTAGCCAAATTTATAATTAACACAACATCAAGTTGCGATTAATTTTTTTGCTGGGTCTACTTAGAGAGAGAGTGCAAACCCAGCGAAGAAGAGGAGAGAGAGTTTTTAAGCCTTAACCTCCTATGGTTATCGCGGTATCTAACCGCGTCAGCTTTTATTGCTGGGCTTACTTAGAGAGAGAGTGCAAACCCAGCGAAGAAGAGGAGAGAGAGTTTTTAAGCCTTAACCTCCTATGGTTATCGCGGTATCTAACCGCGTCAGCTTTTATTGCTGGGTCTACTAGAGAAAGATTGCAAACCCAGCGAAGAAGAAGAGAAGAGAAGAGTCTTTAAGCTTCTAAGCTTATTTTATTATTATCACGACATAAATCGTGCTAAGATCTGCCGGGCTTTATAGGCGCCTTAATTGTAACATTGCGTTACGGCAACCTATAGCCCAGCTTGGGGAAGAAAACTCTTCACGAGCTATTATAAACATGGTTATCAAACCATGACCGCTCTCTTCCAGAAAGATCAACAATAAGCATTTAACAAAGGTTTAATTTCTAACTTTTTTATACCTTTTGCTTTTTGTGGGACTGATAGACTCGATCGAGATAACACCCTTGAGACCAAGAATGTTAGCGACCGTCTGTTTGAAAAGCTCGTCATCGGTTTCGTCTGTCAAAACTGCTGAGACGCCGAGACTGCGTGCATCTATTTCCTGCTGCACGTCATTAGCTTTTACGAAAACTATGGTTGGGATGTCAGGCTTAACTGCCCGCAGGCTTTTAATGAACTGACCATCTGCCATGTCTTCCAGATCCCACTTGCTGATCACGCTGTCAATTTTTTCAATTTTCAAAGAACTCGCAGCCTTTTTTCCTGACTGCATCGATATTACGCGGATTGGTAGCTCTTTCAGTATTTCGCTTTTGCCTTCAAGGCCTACTGCTAAAACATTTGCCTGAACAAGAACTATCATTACGCAATCCTACAATTTCTAATTTTAAAACTGATTAACTTTTAAATAACTTCACCAGTACATATAGCGATAGCTGTGCCAGAATAAGAAAATGAAAGATAAAAATTTTAAGTACTTGTAAAATAAGCACTTCTGTTGAGTTATTTTTTTAGGTTTGTTTTTATGAAAAATTTGGATAGTGACTAATCTGGTCGGCAAGGCTCTATGATATTTTTTGTAAGCACTAATATATCATGAGGTTATAAAGCAAGTGACCATTATGGTTGCACCTGGCTATAATGGTCACCTGAAATTGTTACAAATAAAAATCGACAGGGGATAGGTATTCCGGCGGGAAGAATCAGTTGGAAAATTAAAAAAACGAAGCGGATAAAATCAGCTTTTAATTTTTTTGTTGATATTTGACAGTGAAATATTGAGCTTTTCAATAAGCCTGTTAAGACTTCGTCTTTCAATGCCAAGTATTTTTGCAGTAGCCAGCTTTCTCCCTTTGGTGAATTCAAGTGTTTGTATGACAACCTTACGTTTGACTTCATTAAGAGTAGGCATTTCATGTTTGGGATATTGAGGGGTGTCGGCTATTATTATTTCAAAGGGCAATGCTGAAGAATCGATCTGTTGACCTTGAGTAAGAACATAAGCACGTTCAATAGCATTGGCAAGTTCACGAACATTGCCTGGCCAAGAATAGTTCAACAAAAGCTCTTTAGTTTGTTTGCTCAACTTTTTTTCTGATTCGCCATAAAATATCGCCTGATTAGCAAGAAAATACTTAGCTAAAGGCAAAATATCATCCTTACGCTGTCGCAAGGGGGGGACTTCAAGAGTTACCACGTTCAAACGGTAAAAAAGATCCGCTCTGAATTTCTTATTATTCACCATTTCTCTAAGATCGCAGTTTGATGCACACACGACTCTTACATCTATCGGATAGCTTTTTGTTGAGCCTATAGGGGTTACTGTATTTTGCTGGAGAACTCGTAAAAGTTTTGCCTGAAGTTCAAGAGGGATTTCGCTTATTTCGTCGAGGAATATAGTTCCGCCATCTGCAGCCCTGAAAAAACCTAACGTGTCATCTAAAGCACCAGTAAAGGCACCTTTCGCATGACCGAAGAGCTGACTTTCAAAAAGTTGACCTGTCAGTGTAGTACAGTCGACAGGGATAAAAACTTTCCTGGCTCGATCGCTGGCATCATGGATCTCACGGGCAACCATTTCCTTACCAACGCCGGTTTCTCCTGTGATTATAATCGAACACTTTCTCGTTGCGATGGCACCGATCATCTCGATAATTGAATTAAAAGCGGGGGATTGCCCTATGAAATCTGCCTTGTGGGACATTTTGCGCACAACACCACATAGTGCCCCCGCTTGAGGTTTCTTTGTTGAGTCGAATTGAACCTCTTTCATTGACTCTCTGTCCAAATTGTCTCTCATTTTTTCTTCTTCGCAATCTTCCTTCGGTGCTCATCACGCAATTTGACAAACTCAAAACATCACTTATAAGGGACCCCGCTCCTACTCTACTCTCTATAGAGAAGGCTACGCCCTACTTCTCCTACAAAAAAGAGTATATCATATTCATATAAAAAATCAAGAGGATTATAGGACCTTGCTTTTGTTTTTTTGGATTAAACAACTGCTATATATTTACAAAATGTTTAAATGGCTACTTAGGCGGTGTTAAGAAGGGTAGTTTTTTTGAGGTTTTGTAGGGGGGTGGTGCCGTAACCATTTGCAAAATAAGAAGTTAAGCTACGAAACAGGCTGATTTGCGGTTGAATATGGGTAATTTTACGTTTTTTTTAATTTTTTATTGGCGGATTGAAGCCAAATGGCTTTGAAGGGCCATTTCCAGGCTGCCTACCTTTTTTATTTTCAAGATATAAGCGATTATGTCTTTTTTGCTCAGAATACCTACAATTTCACCATTTTTTAGAATTGGAACTCTTCTGAAGTGATTGCGAATAAAACACTCAGTTACATCAGTCAAATTGTCACTTTCATCAAATACGACAACGTCTTTTGTCATAAATTGCTCCACTTTTGAGCCTTCTTTTATATCAGCGTACAACAATTTAAGAACATCTTTTTCTGTGATTATTCCTACCAGATTATCGTCATCGTCCACTACAGGCAGTCCGGTTATATTATTATTCAAAAGCAATTCGATCACGTCATATACTGGTGCATCTTTTTTTACCGTTACGACATTAGTTTTCATTACAGTTTTTACGCTAAACATATTTTGCCTTTATTGTTTACAACCCCAATTATTGTTACTACTGCTTATATATCGAGATTTTCCTCTGTGACGTTCATTTATTTTTGTAATATTATTAAATTTATGAATAAAAAAATAAACAAGGTGACATGTTTATAGCAAAATAATCTGATTTTGGTCAGGATATTTTGATTTTATCGGGTTAATTTCCCATGTTCAGACTCTTATACAAGAAAGCGAACACATCTGTGAGTTCGTCGATCTTTTTTGAAGTAGGTTTACCATGACCATGTCCAGCTTTGGTTTCAACTCTTAGCAGAATAGGTTTTTTCTTGCTGGATTTTGCCTGCATGGCTGCCACCAATTTTTTTGCATGAGCAGGGACTACCCTGTCGTCGGTATCTGCCGATGTCACTAATATTGATGGATTGTTGTAATTTTCAGGCACGTTGTGCAGAGGTGAGTATTTATACAAATATTTGAAAGCTTCCGGGTCTTCTTCGGCATTGCCATAATCACTTACCCAGTATCTGCCGACGGTGAATTTATGATATCTGAGCATGTCGGTTACGGGGACATGGCAAGCAACTGCTCCAAACAGTTCCGGGCGCTGGATAGAACATGCAGCGGTCAGCAATCCTCCGTTTGAACCGCCCTGTATAGCCAGTTTTTCGGGACAGGTATATTTATTGTTTATTAGATACTGGGCTGCTGCGATAAAATCGTCGAATACGTTCTGTTTATTGCCGAGGATTCCCTGCTGATGCCATGCTTCGCCATATTCATTTCCACCTCTGAGATTCGCAACAGCATAAATGCCACCCAGATCAAGCCAGCTTATTATCCTGATTGAAAAACCAGGTCTGAGTGAAATGTTGAATCCGCCATAGCCGTAAAGCAGAGTCGGATTGTTGGTGTCGAGTTTTATATCCTTTTTGCTTATAATATACATGGGTATTTTAGTGCCGTCTTTTGATTTGTAAAATACCTGTGTTGTTTTGTATTTATCCGAGTCGAAATCAATCTCCGGCTTTTGGTAAACTTCTGCCTTGGTGGTATCGAAATCATATCTGTAGCTTGTATATGGGAACAGATACGATGCGAAAGCAAAGAACATCTCCGGGTCATCTTTATGTCCTGAGATGCCTCCAGTCGTACCGATAGCGGGCAGGGGGATGTCTTTGAGGTAGTTTCCATTGGCGTCATAAATTTTAAGCAGATGATGTACATCGTGCATAATTGTTGCGACAAAATTTTTGTTTACAAAAGAGATGCCATCGATCACATCTTCTTGCTGTGGTATTACTTCTTCGATTACGCCTGGGTTTTTTGTATCGATTGCGATAAGCTTAAATCTTGGTGCATCAAGGTCGGTCAGGAAATAGAATTTGCTGCCGAGGTTTGTGATGAAGTCATACCTGGCATCAGCTTTGTCCAGCAATTTGAAGAAAGCGTCTTTGCTGCGTAGCTTTTTGTAATATATACGGTTTTTGGGGTCTGTGCCCTGATAGACATGAAGGATCAGGTATTGGCCATCTTCTGAAACCGTCGGCGGAAAACTAAGCTGTTTGTTCATTGGGTCTTCGTAAATTAACTCGTCCTGAATCTGCCTGGTACCGAGTTTATGGAAATAAACTTTGTTGTAATTAAAGCGGTCTTCTTCTGCTACGGCATTGGGGTCAGGGTATCTGTTATAGAAAAAGCCTGAATTGTCGTTTTTCCAGGCAATTGATGTGAAACGGCAGAAAGGTATCGTCTCTTCAAGGTCTTTGTTAGTGTCAATGTTTCTGATTTTAATTTTTTGTAAGTCTGAACCTGATTGGGTTAAAGCGTAGGCCATGAATTTACCGTCTTCAGTTACTGCGATGTTGTTGATAGCGACTGTACCGTCTTTGCTTAGCTGGTTTGGATTAATAACAACGTGAGGTTGGCCATCGAGCGATTTTTTCATATAAAACACAGAATGGTTCTGCAGGCCGTTATTATACCAGTAAAAATAGCGACTGCATTTTTTGAAAGGCACCGAGTATTTCGGGTAATTCCATCTTTTGATAATAATATCTTTTATTTTTTCTTTCTGGCTAACGGAATCGATGTATTTTTCAGTTATCTTATTCTGTTTTTTTACCCAGTTTAAAGTTTCTTTCGAATCCGAATCTTCAAGCCAGCGATATGGGTCTGCGACTTTGGTGCCGTGGTAGTCATCAACGACATTTACGGTTTTTGTTTGTGGGTAGTTCCAGGCTGTTTGGTTGTTGCAGCCGGTAATAAGGGAAAAAGTCAGAAGTAGAGTGAGAGTCAGAACGATAGGAGATAGTTTCCTCATAGCTTTAGCCTCATAAAAAGTATCATTTTTGTTGATTGTATTTGCAGAAGGATAAGTTTTCAAGTAAAAGATTGCGAACTATTTAACTTTGACGCAGTATTAAAGTTAAGTTACTTTATTGAGGTTCTGATCTTCTATAATTAAGCTTGCGAAAGGAATATTGTTATGCAAAAATTGATTTTAATTTTTACTGTAATTATCTTGGTTTGTCTTAGTTTGTCAGGCTGTGGGGAGATCAACGCCAATTATACCCCCAAAGCACCTCTGTTTAGAGATCCGGTTTATGATGGAGCATCGGATCCGAGTATAATTTATAATCGCGGTGAAAAAAACTGGTGGATATTTTATACCGCCAGACGTGCCAATATCGCTGACACCTCCGACACAAAATGGGTGCATGGCTCAGATATGGGTATTTGCAGTTCAAGTGACGGCGGAAGAACATGGGTTTACAGAGGGATTGCTCGTGGTCTTAATTTCGAAAAAGGAAGAAATACTTTCTGGGCACCAGAGGTTATTTACGGGGCGGGTAAATATCACATGTATGTTAGTTACCTGACGGGCATCCGCGCAAGCTGGATAGGTGACAGGGACATAATTCATTATACCAGTGATAATTTAATGGACTGGAAATTTGAATCCATAATCGTGCTCTCATCAAACGCTGTAATTGATGCTTGTGTGTATAAGATTGGTGATAAATGGCGAATGTGG
Organism: uncultured Pirellulales bacterium; assembly: GCA_964477135.1. GTDB lineage: Bacteria > Planctomycetota > Phycisphaerae > Sedimentisphaerales > Anaerobacaceae > JAGLTN01. The sequence continues at coordinate 12,694 of CAYZEH010000068.1, forward strand.
TACAAAGATGAAGCTAATAAATCTTATACTTATGCAGCTGACAGTGATGATCTGTACAACTGGAAGGTCGCAGGGCCGGTTCTGACAGATTTTGCTCACGAAGCCCCCAACGTATTTAAATGGAAAGGCTACTACTGGATAGC
>CAYZEH010000069.1:0-12663 GCA_964477135.1 uncultured Pirellulales bacterium
CCAGATTTATGCCGAAAAGACAACTTCCGTTCCATCTTCGACCGCGGTCATTGCTACGCCCTTTACAATGGGGGAAATTGATGGCGCATCGTCAGGATATGCATTCAATGGAACTATGGACGATGTAAGGTTATACAGGATCGCGCTTTCACAGCCGGAGATAGAAGATATCTTCAAAACCGCTGGAGCATACTGCACCACATACAAACAAGGTGATATAAACAAGGATTGCTATGTCGATTTCCTCGACCTGGCACTTCTTTCCAGTGAGTGGCTCGATTGTACCGATATCTACAACACCAGATGTAACCAGCAGTGATATACTAAACACGATTATTTCCGGCCCTGATCCCACAATGCTTCAAGGCAGGTGGGATTGGGGCCTTTTTTTATTAATTTCGGCTAAAAAATAGTATCGCGTAGGGTACAAATATTATTAGTCCTTAACTATTTATTAAAAAAGAACTTAAAATTGTTTCCGATGAAAGTAATTGCATCAGGAGTAATGTTTTTATAGTATTTCAAGACTATGAAACAGAAATTATGGATCACACTTATCACGTATCTGTATGGCTAAAGGCATTGTCTTCTCTTAGCCATGTTTTAGCAAATTCTAAGCTCGAATTATAATAATAGGCTATTATTATGCCCATGAGGATAGATCGTTGATTCTACGAGCTGAAAGTGGCTCTGAGAGGTGTTTTGGGAGATTCTGTGAGGTGTTCTCATGAAGGATTGTCTCACAATATAGAAAACAAATTACAGCTCATCTCTTTTTCCGGAAAGATTTGTACAAATTGCAGTTCTGTGTTAATGAAATTCACCTTGCTGAATTGGAAACATGACTTTGACTAAAACAGGCTTTTGTAAAAAAAACAAAGATTTAAGCTCCGATGAATATTTGCACCTTACGGGTTGGTTATTTACATCACTTAGGTATTATTGGCTGCCATTGTACTTTTGCAGCACCAAGCAGTGTTCCTGTTGCGTAGGATAAATCAACAAGTGCTATTTGATACTCGGTGATCGCTAATATCTCGGAACTTTGAGCATTTGCAAAAGTTGTTTGCGCATCAAGTACGTCTGTGGATGTTCCCAGTCCAAGCTCGAACTGTCGTTTTTCGGCTTTGAATAGTCTACCCGCGAGGATCGTGTTCTGGCGACTTGCCAAAATACGCTGCCAGTTTGATTCGAGCTGGTCAAGTGCATTTAGAACCTCAAGCTCAATAAGTGCCTGGCGGTTCTCGCGAGTTATTAATCGCTGCTTGCGTTCGTAAAATGCCTGAAGAACCCGACTTTTGGCGGCCCCATTTCCTAATGGTATGAGAAGCTGTAAGCCCAATTGATGGTCCTCAAATCTTTTATCAGTGAGTGTATTGAACGATTTGCTTTGTGTGGCTCCCAAGCCATTAATATTGTATTTATAAGCAAGAGTAACTAAAGGCAGTGCCTGATTTTTCATATAGTCAATGGTACTGGCGTCAGCAGCAAGTCGCAGTTCCAGCTCAAGCATTTCCATACGATTTTCGAGGGCTTTTGTCACTAACAACTTTTTATCCAATTGATAATGAACGGGGTCGGGCTGCGTTTCTGGTATCAAGGCTGTAGCTGTTTCCATTTTCAAATCAGGTTTGTTAAGCAGATTTTTTAATTCCCGTTCACGGTCTCGCAACTCGTTCTCTGATACGATAATACCCTCAAGCCTATCAGCTGCACCGGATTCAGCTCTGATAATCTCTATCTGCGGCATCTCACCGGCATCGACAAAACGTTTAGCCTGGTCCAGCTGAGCTTTTGCCAGATCATACTCTTTTTTTCGTACCTCTAATTCTTGTCTGGCTGCATAAAGCCTCCAATACCATCGGTCCACGTCAGCGATAACACGTATTAATTCAAGTTTTACCTGAACATTGATTATCTGTCGGTCATAGTTAGCAATACGAATTGCGTAAGTATTAGCACGTCTACCGGCATTCCGCAGCAATGGCTGACTGATAGAAATCGAGGCATCGGTGCCATAAGCAGGATTAAGTATTGTATTTGTCGCATTGTTGGTTTTGGTTCTGCTGCCTGCAAGGTCAAATGTCACGGTTCCACCTGTTCGCAAAGGCATTTCAACACCAAGATTAACATTAGAGTAATCTATTTTAGAGCCTGAAAGAGTTGTTGATACAGGTGTATCGGTCTTACTATAAGTCAGATTAGTAAAGAATGCCGACTCAAATCTAGCTTCCTGTTCGCTGACCTTTTGGGCTGCAATAGCAGGGGCAATTAGTTGTACCTTAATATTAAGATTGTTTTCCAGTGCTAATGCTCGACAGTACTCAAGTGTAAGGTTGACGTCCTCTGGAGGAACCTCATTGATGTCAACTTTGCTGTCAACTTCGGCTTTTACAGCATCAAGATCAAGTGTTTCGATTTGTCTCAATTTTTCAACCGGGGCTTTGAATTCATAATATCCATCGTCATCGCAACCACTCAATGAAGTGGTTATAAAGCCGACGCAAATAACAAACCAGTATAATCTTAAAAGCTTTTTATTCATGTCTAAGGGCCTCAATAGGATCAAGTCTTGCTGCTTTAATTGCGGGGAACATCCCAAAAAACAAACCTACAGAACCAGCAAAGGCAAAGGAAAGCACTATCGCCCAGCCCGGGATGTAAGTCTTTTCCAGAACCGGATTGATCCCCGATATTATCATCGTCAGAAGTTTTCCAAAACCAAGCCCGAAAATCCCGCCAATAAAACACAATATGACCGACTCAACTAAAAACTGTGTTAGAATCGCAGACTTCTTCGCGCCGACTGCTTTTCGAAGCCCTATTTCCCTGGTGCGTTCGGATATCGAGACCAGCATGATGTTCATGATACCTACCCCTCCGACAAGCAGTGAAATACCAACGACACCTCCTGCCACAAGCGTAACGACAAGGGCTATTTCGTTAAAAGTTTTTAGAGCGCTTTTGAGTGATTCAACTTTGAACGTTTCCATTTCCCAAGGCTCGATGTGACGGGTGCGCCGTAAAAAGAATCGCATTTCCGCAACTGCTTCTTCGAGTACATCGGTCGACTTACTTTCAGCAAGGGCCCATATCCATGGGTCTCCGAACTTAAATGTCATCTCAAATGGTATGATAACCTCGTAAGATTCCTTACCACCGCCACCAAAGCCCATTTCAGGTCTTTGTTCGATAACCCCAACTACACGAAAAGTGTTATGGCCTATGCGAATCGACTGACCGATGCAGTCCTTGTCCAGCCCGAGTTTGTCCCTCAGTTCAGGGCCAATAAGACAGACAGGTCTGGAATCGTCAATTATTGAAATTTTCCTGCCGAGCACTATGGGTCTGTTTTCAATGTCATGCCACGCAGGTTCGATCCCGTTTATGTTGACATTTCTTACTGACTTTTCGCCATAACGAATAGTCTCCTGACCAACTCCGCTTGCACGAGTGAACCTGCCCACAGAAGGACAATGCTCCATGACGCCTTCGAGTTCTTCGGGTTTAAATCTGATCTGCCACCAGGGCAGATGACTGTAACGGCCTTTGTCGGGACGTCTGGGCTGAATGATTATTGTGTTGCTGCCAAATGTTTCGACTTGTGACAATACTTTCGCTTTCAAACCTGCAAGTGATGCGATGACAGCTATTACTGACGCGACACCAATTACAATACCGAGCGTTGTAAGTATCGACCTGGTTTTATTCGCCCATATCTGAGTCAATGCAAGATATACACTCTGGTAGAGAAGCCTAAGGAAAATAACCGGCGCCAGAAGCAAAGTTCTCATGAGATTTCCTCCTGCTGGTTTTTGATTATAACGCTGTTTTTGGATTTGTCCTTTTCTACATGAAGATCACTTTGGATAAGTCCATCGGCCATTCGAATGATCCTTTGTGCATGCCTGGCAACATCTTCTTCGTGGGTTACCATTATAATAGTCTGGCCTTGACGATGAAGCTCGTCGAAAAGTTCCATGATACTTTCGCTGATCTTACTGTCGAGGTTGCCTGTGGGTTCGTCTGCAAGTAAAATGCTTGGATTGCAGACCATCGCCCTTGCTATAGCGACACGCTGTTTTTCGCCACCTGAAAGCTGGTTAGGTTTGTGCTTTACACGACCAGCAAGGCCGACACGTTCGAGCGATTTTTCCGCACGTTTTCGACGTGAGAGCCAACCGTCTCTCGAATAGATCAGGGGCATCTCGACATTCTTAAGAGCTGTCAATTGACCAAGCAATTCGAATGACTGAAAAACAAAGCCTATCCTTTCGTTGCGAACACGCGCCAAAGCCGACTCGCTCATTTTCGTTGTATCCTCCCCGTCAAGTTCATAATGTCCGGAAGTTGCCCTGTCAAGACAGCCTATCATGTTCATCAGCGTACTCTTGCCCGAACCGGAAGCTCCCATTACAGCAACATATTCATTTTCATGAATCTGCAGATCGATCCCGTTGAGCGCGTGGATATGTTCTACGCCGACCTTATATATCCGCATCACTTTTTCCAGTCGAATTATCAACCTGCTGTTTTGTTCTGTCATTTCGCTGGTTCGTTAACCTCCGGCTTTTGATCGTTGATATCTTTTTTTTTCTTCTTCTTCTTTTTCTTTAGCCCCTCGCTCATCCTTTAATATCTGGTCATGTTTGAGGCTGTCAAGTACCTTATAGGGCCCGACCACTATTTTATCATCTGCGCTTATCCCTGAAGTTATTATGGTATGCGTCAGGTCACTGGGGCCTATCTTAACAGGTGTCACAACTGCCTTTCCATCATTGTAGCGGTAAACAACCGTGGCATGGGTTTTGTTTTTATCAAGCTCTTTGCTGTTATCACGGATATCCAGAGGCAAACTATCGACCTCTCTGGCCAGCACAGCCTGACTTGGAACCTTGATGATATCAGTATGCTTTTTTGTTTCAATATCCACATCGGCGCTCAAACCAGAATACAGTTTCGTCGTATTCGCATCGTTATCAAGCAGAATCTCGGTTCTGAAATACTTCGTTGCGTTTCTTGACATGGTATGTTTCAGGGCTATTGAATCCACCACTCCTTTGAACTGGATATCTGAAAATGCCTGAACGTAAACTTTTGCTCGCTGACCAACCTTCAATCCACCAATATCGGCCTCATCAACCTGCGCAACCACCAGCATTTGTGAAAGATCCGCCACTTCCAGTATTATCGTCCCAGGATTATTCATAGTTCCTGTCATTGCTATCTCTCCCTCCTCAGCATTAACCCGGGTAACAACTCCGTCAATGGGAGAGGAAATAGTTGTATAGCTCAGAGCTTCGTTCGCCTGGCTGATTCTTGCATCGGCTGCTTCGAGATTGTGATGCAATACTACCAGATTCAGCTCTGCTGATTTCAGATTGTGTTTGGCGGCCTCATATTGTGCATTTAGTTCATCGACCTTGCACTGTGCCTGATCAAAGCTGGACTGACTGATATCCTGCGAATCGAGCAAACCCTTTTTTCGTTTGAGGTCATTTGCGGCCTCCTTCAAAGAGGCGGAAAGACCGATCAGAGATGCTTTTTGACCTGCGATCATTGCTTTTTCAACTTCACCCTGAGCTGCTTGCGCTGAACGAGCGGCCTGGGATAAACGTAACTGACTCTCGAGGTCTTTTGCATCCAGTCGAACCAGTATCGACGCAGGTACAGGAGGATTGGCATTAGGGTCGCCGCTGGTTACGATGTCACCTTCATCATAGGGAAGTTTGACTATTCGCGAGGAAACTTTGGCGCTTATCTCCACATTCTTTTTAGGTTCTATCTCACCTGGAGCACTGATAAACTCTACCAGTTCACCATCCTGGGCCTGTTCGATCTGGACAGCCTGGGCATTTTTTTTTGAATTGCGGCCTTTTCTACTTACCAGAAGGCCGACCACAATAACAACAACCAGTGTGATAACAACCGTGATAATAATGGTGCGTTTTTTTTTCATACGAACGTCCTCTCCACAACAAATATCAAGGCTATCTGTTTTATTCCAATTTTAAGCAACATTCTTTTCTATGGACTAATTATTATCATTCATATCTAAAATATTGCGTTTATGCTATAATTGTATATAAACCTAGACTTCTCATATAACACCGCATAATCCGCTCAGCTAAGCTACTGAGCCTAATTCCCAATAAAATATCAAATCTATCTCAAAAAGTAAATTTTAAAACCATATTTCAAAGACATTTCAGCCACAATAATCGCAAAAATACGAATTTAGCGATGATTTACAGTTCTTGACGTGTACCTCAACCATTGCCTCGGCCTATTATTTAAGAGCCAAACAGTAACTGGTACTTGATAAGCCCGTGAGGTGCAATTATTATCAACTTATAAACAATTATCAAAAAAAGATTTAAAATTAATTCCGATGAAACTTATTGCAATATTAATGCTCCAAGGCGTTAGCCTCTATAAGCTATGTTTTAGCAAATTCTAAGCCCGAATTATAACAATAGGCTATTATTATGCCCACAAGGATAGATCGTTGATTCTATGAGCTAAAAACATCTCTGAGAGGTGTCCTATAAGATTCTACGAGGTGGTCAAGTTTGTTATACGGAGCTTTCTGGTTTCCATACGTCAATATGTTTCTACCTTGACCATGATCCTGAACCGCCGACACACGGATTTTCAGTCCGCGACTTAGTATATCCAGTATTATAAGTATTGTGAATTAAACAACTTATGAACGCAAATTTGACAGAAAAGGTGTAATTATACAAAAAGTAGACACGGGTGGCAGTAGGGTAGTACTGACCTAATACTGAGGAATGAAATAAACGGGACTATCTCTGGACTATTTGAAGGGGGTTGTAAGTGCAATTTGGGTAGATGATTTTTTTGGGTCTCAACTATATTAAATTCAGATAGTGTAGTAAGGGGGTCCAGTAGTGCCAACTTATTCATCCTAACTACTAGAGAGCCTTTTAGTATCATCTGTAGCGTTGAATATGGTCGAATTTTCATTTAGTTATCAACCTTTAAATCAAACCTGTACCGTTTTCGTTCATTAGATGGCTCCTCATTGCAATTATTCCTGCTCTGAGTAGTGTAAACTTATTCATCCGAAGTTGATTATATATGTTTATAGCATAAAAATAGAGATTTGGCAAGTCTTACATATTTCGAATTTCACCGATGACTTTTTGAATATTAACTAAAGAAAAGGCAAAGATTTAAGCTCTGATGAATTTTTACACAGCACGCCCATCGGATTACGAGCTATATTTAGCTTCTTTGACGAAACTATATAAAACTGGTATTACAAGCATAGTTAGAATTTCAATTGTCATGCCGCCAAAAACAGGGATAGCCATCGGCACCATTATGTCAGAACCTCTACCGGTAGAAGTCAGAACCGGAATAAGTGCAAGAATCGTTGTTGCTGTTGTCATTAGACATGGGCGAACTCTGCGAGTTCCAGCTTCTACTATCTTTTTACGGATGGCATCTATGCTGTCTGGTCTTGCGTCCTTGAAGATTTGCTCAAGGTAGGTGCACATGACGACTCCATCATCTGAAGCTATTCCAAACAGTGCGAGGAAACCAACCCATATTGCAACACTTAAATTAATCGGATGCATCTGGAATAGTTCCCTTAAGTTAACACCGAAAACACCAAAGTTAAAAAACCAAGGCTGTGCATAACACCATATCATCAAGAAGCCTCCCGCCCAGGCGACAATTATTCCAGAAAACACCAACAGACTGGTAATTGTAGATTTAAACTGGAAATACAAAATCATAAAAATCACAAATAATGCCAGCGGTATTACAACAGTAAGTGTTTTTTGGGCACGGATCTGATTTTCATATGTTCCTGCGAAGCTGTAATTAACTCCTTGAGGTATCACTAATTGACCGGCTTCGATTTTTGCCTTTAGAAATTTGTCGCATTGTTCAACAACATCAACCTCTGCAAAGCCTGGCTTTTTGTCAAATAAAACATATCCAACAAGAAAAGTATCCTCACTCTTTATTGCCTGTGGTCCTCGAATATAATTAATCTTGGCTAACTGAATCAGAGGTATCTGAGCACCATTTGCTGTCGCAACAAGAATCTTGTCAAGAGTTTCGATATTGTCCCTTAGCTCCCTGGCATATCTTACTCGAACGGAATAACGCTCCCTGCCTTCAACAGTTGTTGTTATACCTTTGCCTCCGATCGCAACTTCTATCACATCCTGAACCTTGCGAATGCTGATACCATATCGTGCTATAGCGTCACGGTCTATATCAATCTCCAGGTAAGGCTTACCTACAATTCTATCCGCTATCACAGCAGAAGGTTCTACAGAGGGAACCTCTTTGAGAAGACGCTCAAATTGCAACGCAACCTCATCAATTGTATTCAGGTCGGGCCCTTTGATTTTTATTCCCATTGGTGCCCTCATCCCGCTTTGCAGCATCACAATGCGAGCAGCTATAGGCTGCAGTTTAGGTGCACTTGTCGTCCCGGGGATCTGACCTGCTTTCACTATTTCATCCCATATATCATCCGGGCTATTTATATGATCTCGCCATTGCCTATACGCCCGGCCATATTCGTCAGGAACAAGATCGCCTTTTTCGTTGCGAACAAATTCTTTTTTCTTTTTGTCATATTTGAATCGCAATTTTTGACCATCTTTATCTAACAGATATTCAGCTTTATAGTTGATCACTGTTTCAACCATAGATATCGGTGCCGGATCCAGTGGGGTTTGAGCTCGACCTATTTTACCTACTACCGATTCAACTTCTGGTATCGATTGGAATGAGGCATCCTGCTTTTGTAAGACATCAAGTGCTTCACCAATCGAAGCGTGCGGCATTGTCGTAGGCATATAAAGAAATGAACCCTCGTCCAGGGCAGGCATAAATTCTTTACCAAGTCCAGCCCAGACAAAACCCCCAGCCACAACGACCGCTACCGGGATAGATAGGAAAGTTATTTTGTGTTTGAGGCACCAAGTTAAAATTTCAGGATAGAATTTCTGGAAGATACGGAAAAACCATAGAAGGCCGCCAATCAAAATTGCTACGAAAATAAAATTCAACAATATTCCCTTAGCTGGTCCTAAAGGCAACCAATGACTCGTGAGTATTATGCCAACCAGAATTATAGCCAATATGTTAATAAATGAAGGCTGGCTTTTATTTTTTTTATGGCGATGGTGTCTTTCTGAGAGTTGGTAGATTCCAATAGCAATAACAATTACTCCGAGCCACCAGGTAGAAACGATCCATGCAATAGTGCCGATGACAAGCAATGCTATACCAAGAACAATGCGTGCTATTTTGTTCAGGTTTAATTTTTTCGTAAACAAAATGTGTGCAGCTGGCGGTATTACCGTTATCGCAACTATTACAGAGGCAATTAGTGCAAAGGTTTTTGTAAATGCAAGAGGTCTAAAAAGCTTACCTTCTGGGCCGGTCATTGTAAAGACTGGCAAGAAGCCTACAACTGTTGTCGCAACAGCTGTTAGGACCGCACCTGCTACCTCACTTGACGCTCGATGGATTACTTCGAGTCGGTTTTCATTTTCGCCGGCTTCTTTGAGGTGTCTTATTATATTCTCACAAATAACAATTCCCATATCAACGATAGAGCCGATAGCAATTGCGATGCCTGATAAAGCTACAATGTTTGCGTCAACTTTGAATAATTTCATTGCTATAAAACACATCAGCACAGTCAGCGGAAGGGTAGCACTTATCAATATCGAACTTCCCAGGTGCATAACCAAGACAATTATTACGATGATGGTGACAAGTATTTCTTCTGTTAAAGCACTTTCCAATGTTCCAAGGGTTTCGTAGATAAGACCGCTTCTGTCATAAAATGGGATTATTTTAACCTGTGATACCGTCCCATCTGTTAGTGTTTTCTGCGGCAGTCCCGGTGAAAGTTCCTTGATTTTTTCTTTTATATTTTTTATCGCCCCAAGAGGGTTGTAGCCATAACGCACAACAGCTACACCGCCCACAGCCTCGGCGCCGCCTTTATCAAGAGCACCTCGCCTTAGCGCCGGACCGAAAGAAACATTAGCTACATCCTTTATATATACAGGAACATTATCCGAGACTTTTATGACAGTTTTCTCAATATCAGATAATTCCTTTATAAAACCAAGCCCCCGAATAACATATTCGACTTTATTAATCTCGATCGTACGGGCACCTACATCAACGTTTGAAGCTTTTACTGCATTGAATATTTCATCAAGTCCAACACCAAACGCTCGCATCGCATCAGGGTCAACATCTATCTGGTACTCTTTTACATGCCCTCCGATTGATGCAACTTCGCTTATCCCTTCTGCACCCATTAAAGCATAACGAACATACCAATCCTGTATACTTCTTAATTCATCCAAATCCCAGCCACCAGTAGGATTGTTATCTTTATCTCTACCTTCAAGAGTGTACCAGAAAACCTGTCCCAAAGCAGTAGCGTCAGGCCCCAAAGCAGGCTGTAAGCCCTGAGGCAAAGTTCCAGATGGCAGGGAGTTTAGTTTTTCAAGAATTCTGCTGCGAGAAAAGTAAAAATCAACATCCTCATTGAAAATCACATATATGCTCGAAAATCCCAAAAACGAATAGCTGCGAATAGTCTTAACACCCGGCACACCAAGCAAGGTAGACGTTAACGGATATGTTATCTGATCTTCTACATCCTGGGGGCTTCTGCCAGGCCATTCAGTAAAAACTATTTGCTGGTTTTCACCGATATCCGGTATCGCGTCTACTGGTACCGGCTGCCTTGGCAAAAAATCAAGCTTCCAGTCGAAGGGAGCTACTGATAGCCCATAACCAATCAGGACCAACATAGCAAGCAAGACTACCAGTTTATTTTCAAGGCAAAAACCGATTACCTTGCCTAATATAGAATGGGTAGGTTCAATATTTTTATCCATGTCGATAATACTTTTTTTATTAACGTTTTTGTTTTTCTAATTACCAAACTGGGGTAGCTTCGAGATATACTTCTCAGGATCTTTTTCAAACGTCTCTTTACATCCGGGGCAGCAAAAATAAACTTTCTTGCCTTTATATTCTGTGTAAAGATCTTTGTTAATTGCCCCACCCATAACTGGACATATCGTTTGTTCTGTCTCAGCCGCTTTTGAAACGACCTGTTTTACCTCTGCTGGTGGTGTTGCTGGTGCAGCAGGTTCTGATTTCTTCTTACAGCCCGTCAAAGAAAGCATTGACAGTGTAAGTGTAACCAGTAGAAGAAGCATCATCAAACTTTTGTTTCGAACATTCATTTTCTATCCTTTCATAAAAATTGTGACGCTACTTTTTAAATTGAGGCAGCTTATCAATATATTTTTCAGGATCTTTAAGAAATTCTGCTTCACAACCGGGGCAACAAAAATAGACTTTTTTGCCTTTGTATTCGATGAAAAGTTCTTTGTTAATTGCCCCGCCCATTACAGGACAAAGCTTTTGTTGTTCATTTGCATGCCCCATATAATGACCAGGTAACATACTGCCGCCTTGAGGATTCATCATGCTGGGTTTGGCTTGAATTTGAAGGGCTGAATCAATCTTGAAATTACCTTTTAAAACAACAACCTCGCCTTCAAAAAGCCCTTCCTCAACAAGATAATAATCTCCCGCTCTTGGTCCAAGAACAACCTCTCTACCTTCAAATGTTGGCTTTTCAGCATTGGGCTTTTGAACATAAACAACTGCCCGTTTACCGGTTATTAAAGCCGCAGTAGCTGGGATTACAAGCGGGGCTTCATCTGGTAAATCCGCCTTGATATAACCAAGTGACTCTGTTGTCACCAGATCCATCTGGCATATATCGCATTTACCAACAGCGTCTTTCACAACAGAAGGGTGCATTGGGCATATCCATTTGTCTGCCATATCAGCTGCCATTACCCTTGCCTCTGATGCAATCTTGGAACGAACAATAGCTCTAACGAACATTTCAGGCTTTAGCGTTTCTTCGAGGTTAGAAACATTAAGACGCACCTTGATTGTCCTGGTCTTTGCGTCAACGGTAGGCGAAATGAAACTTATTCGACCTTTGAAAACCTTCCCAGGATACGCCTCTGCGGTGAATTCAACTTCTTGTCCATAGCGAATCCACATCATATCAGACTCATAAGCATCTAACTGAACCCAAAGCTGGCTAAGGTCAGCAATTGTATATATTTTGGTACCTGTCTGAACGTATGTCCCTTCAGTGATGTGTTTGTTAATTACGATCCCGCCTATTGGTGCGTAAATAATTATATGATCGGTAGCTTGACCAGTTGTTTCTATATTTTTTATCTGTTCTTCTGTCAGCCCTAATAATCTTAGTTTTTCACTGGTAGCCTCAAGCGTTGCTCGTGTAGACCTTTTCATGAATTCAGAACTTTCAGACTTTATATTCTGTACAGATTTTACCGCCTGCAGGAATTCTGCCTGTGCACTTATAAGCTGCGGACTGTAAAGGTAGACCATATGGTCGCCTTTGATAACGCGAGTGCCTGTAAAATCAACATAAAGACGGTCGATCCTGCCAGCAACCCAAGCGGTGATATGTTTCATCCTGGTTTCATCATAATCAACCTTGCCCACCATGCGAATCTGGGCTTCTACAAATTTACGCTCAACTGTTGTGGTTTGAATCTCCATAAGCTTCAACGCATCTTC
>CAYZEH010000070.1:0-7828 GCA_964477135.1 uncultured Pirellulales bacterium
GGGGAGTGTGATGGATTGAGAATTACGAATTATGAATTAATAATTTGGGATTGTAAAGGATTACGATAGATGGCGATGTTGGTAGGGATCGATGAGGCGGGGTATGGGCCTTTGCTTGGGCCTTTGATTGTTTCGGCGGCCTGGTTTGAGGTGCCTGATGAGCTTTTAGGGGAGAATCTCTGGGAGGTGCTTTCCAGGAGTATTTCAGATAAAAAAAGGAAGCTTCTGGGGCGGATACTTATAACTGATAGTAAAAAGGCTAAGACTAAGGCAGCGGGGTTGAAGCATTTGGAGCGGACTACTGCAGCGGTATTGAAGAGCTTAGGGTGGCAGGGCAGGACGGTTGAGGAATTGATGGCGAGGTTGTGTCCGGAATGTCTTGGGCGGGTAAAGGGGTATGAGTGGTATAAGAGAATAGGTGTTCATCAGCTTGGGGCGGATGAAAAAGATGTTGCAATCGCGGCGGGGGTGTTTGTCGATGATATGGCAGAGAAGGGGATGAAAATATTGGATGTGAGGAGCATTTGTCTCGATGCGGGGCATTATAACCAGCTAATCGAGAAGATCAATAATAAGGCGAATGTGCTTTTCTCTGCGACGGCCAGGCATATTAAAGAGGCTTGGGATAATTGCCCGGCTGGGCAGGTATTGCAGGTTATTGTGGACAGGCAGGGGGGCAGAAGCCATTATGGGAGGATATTGCTTAAGATGTTTGCGGGGGCTCAGTTAGCGATATTGAAAGAGACGGAAAAGAGCAGCAGCTATGAACTGACGGATGGTGACAAGGTTATGCGGGTTCATTTTGTGGTTAAGGCGGATAGTAAGTACCCGGCGGTGTCATTAGCGTCGATGGTGAGCAAGTATGTCAGGGAGCTGTTAGTTGAAAATATTAATCGGTATTTTATCGGTTTTAAAAGTGACCTGAAACCTACAGCGGGGTACTGGCAGGATGGGCTTAGGTTTGTTGGCGATCTGGAGGAGCATTTGCCGGAGGTTCGCTATGACAGGGATATGCTTATCAGGTCGAGGTGATAAAGGTAACTGACAGGGATGTTTGAAATGATGGTTTTGTTATAAAGGGATTGAGAAAATGAATTATAGAACGATGAGCATAGTTGCTGTTTTGTCAGCTTTAATGTTGATTTCAGCGGGGTGTTTGGATGAGAATAAGTCGCCACAAGGCGGATGGGTGAAGCTTTCGGATAGTGAGACTTTGGAGGGGTGGAAGACTATAGGCGGGCAGGGGAAGTTTTATTTTGAGGATGGTGTTATTGTAAGTGAGACTGTGGCGAAGACGGCTTCGACGTTTCTGTGCACTGAAAAAGAGTATGGCGATTTTATACTTGAGCTGGAATTTAAAGTTGATCCGTCTTTGAATTCCGGGGTGCAGATCAGAAGCTCTGTGCATGAGAAGGATTATACGACAGATTATGTGAACGGGAAAATGGAGCAAATGAAGATGACGTTTAAGGCGGGGACTATTTTCGGTTATCAGGTCGAGATCGATCCATCTGAGCGTAGCTGGACAGGGGGGTTTTATGAAGAGGGGGGCAGAGGGTGGATCAAGAATCTTGCGGATAATGAACCAGCGAGGAAGGCATTTAAGCAGAACCAATGGAATAGGCTGAAGATTCAGGCTATCGGGAATGAATTTGTTAGCTGGGTGAATGGGGTTAAGGCAGTTGAGACGACGGATAATGCCAGGGCGAAAGGGTTTATCGGGCTGCAGCTTCATGCGATTTATAAGGCATCGGATGCGGGTAAAAAAGTTTGCTGGCGGAATATACGCATTATGGAGCTTAACGTAAATTAAAATGGCTGACAAAGAAGAGGTTTAGCGGTTTGAATATTTTTTGCGGTAGCTTAATGGGGTGATTTTTATTTCATGCTGAAAGAATCGGCTCATGTTCTGGCTGCTGGAGAATTTTAAAGCCATTGCGATCTGGGAGATTGGCAGGTCGGTTTCTATCAGCATGTGGATTATTTTTTCGATTCTGCTTTGTTTTATTTCGTCGAGTATTGATCTGCCCAGGGTTTGGCGGAACTTTCTTTCGAGCGATCTTCGGGATATGGATATCTTTTCTGTTACATCGAAAATGTTCAGGGCTCTGGATGAGTTTTTTTGGATGAATTTTACAGCCTCTGCGAGGTCGACGTCTTTGATGGCGAGTATATCTGTTGAGCGTCTTGTGATTACTCGTATTGGGTTTACATAGACGAATTTATCTTTTATTTTTTTGCCTGTCATCATTTTTTCGAGCATTTGTGCGCTGCGGTAACCCGCTTTTTCGATATCCATTTCGATGCTTGAAAGGGGCGGATTGGTGAGGTCGCATATCATGTCGTCATTGTCTACGCCGAGGATTGCAACTTCGTCGGGAATCTTTATGTTTGCGATTTTGGCGGCTTCGATAATCTGCTGACCACAGTCGTCAGAGCATGCCATTATTGCGATTGGTTTTGGTAGTGACTTTAACCAGTCTGCCATCAGGTTTTGCTGCTGCTGCCAGGGGTTTTTTGTTTTTTTTGGGTTGTAGATTAATGTTTTTTTTGATTCTTTTGCTATTTGTGCGCTGAAGCTGTCGCATCTGCTTTTTGACCAGGGCATGTTTTCGAAGCCGCAATATGCGAAATTTGTGAATCCCCGGTCGAGGAAATATTTTGCTGCCATTTGGCCTATAGCCTTGTGGTCGCTGACGATGTTCGGGATGTTTGGGATTGGTTCTTTTGGTGTTGATGAGACTATAGCGGGCAGTCCGATTGAGAGGATTTTTTCTGTTTCGAGACCTGAACGCATTATTATTCCGTCTGCGTCGGAGTTTTTTAGTTGTTTTAGTTGTTTTTTTGTGTCTTTCGGGTTCATGTAAAAGGGCGGTTTGCGGTAGAAAGTCCATGGGCCATTGAGTCTGGAATAGTTTGCTATGCCGCGCAGGAGTGCTCGGCCATAGGATGATGAGGTTTCGATGAGTAATATAACTTTAAACATTTTAACAGTCCTTATAATAGAATTGTATTATATATGGAACCGTTGGAGGGTTGCAAGGGGTTTGTCGTAAAATGAAACTTTTTATACGCAAAATGAGATTGCTGTAATGATATAAATAAATGACAATATTTTTCTTTACAATAGGTGTGGTTTTGCCCATAAATATAGTCAGATAAGATGGTTGCAGATTGGTTTGGGTTTCAGCGGGTTTGTATTGATCGTCTGGCAATTAAATTTATGTACGGAGAAATGTTATGAAGAAGCTTATTGTGCTTGTAACGTGTTTGCTTGTTGTTGGTTTTTTAATTGTCGGCTGTGGTAAGAAAGACGACAGCGAGAAGGTAACAACTTTGAAACTTGCTCATGGTCTGGATACTACTCATCCGGTGCATAAGGGGATGGAGTATATGGCGAAGCTGGTTTTGGAAAAATCGGGCGGTAAGTTGAAGATCGACATTTATCCGAGTGAACAGTTAGGCAGTGAGCGGGAATGTATTGAGCAGCTTCAGATCGGGGCGTTGGCGATGACGAAGACATCTACAGCAGCTTTGGAAAGTTTCGTGCCTGAGGTTAAGGTTTTGGGGTTACCTTATCTGTTTCGCAATGACGATCATTACTGGAAGGTTTTGCTTGGTGATATTGGTAAGGAGCTTATGGATGCGGGTATGTCGAAAGGGCTGAAAGGTTTGTGCTTTTATGATGCTGGTGCGCGCAGCTTTTATGCGAAGAAGCCTATAAAAACACCTGCGGATCTTGTTGGGCTTAAAATTCGGGTTATTAAAAGCAATATGGCGATGAAGATGATCAAGGCGATGGGTGGTTCGGCGACACCTATTGACTGGGGTGAGTTGTATACGTCATTGCAGCAGGGTGTTGTTGATGCCGCGGAGAATAATCCACCAAGTTTTCAGACTTCGCATCATTACGATGTTTGTAAATATTATACGCTTGATGAGCACACACGTCCGCCGGACTTGCTTTTGATAAGTAATGCTGCGTGGAATAAGTTGTCTCCGGAGTTTCAGCAGGTACTTCAAGCGGCTGCGGATGAGTCGGTGACATATCAGCGGAAGCTGTGGGCCCAAAAGGTTGAAGAATCGCTGAAAATAGTTAAAGATGCTGGTGTTGAGGTGAGCTATCCGGATAAGGGGCCTTTCAAGGAGGCGGTTAAATCTTTGTGGGATGAATTTGAGGGAACGGAGTTGATGGATATGGCAAGGAGAATTGAGCAGGTGAAATAGACCCTTGAGGGTCGTAAATATCCGCGGATAAAGCCATAACAGATTATTTAAAGGCTATTTACCCGCGGATAAACGGTAAAATTCAATTGGAATCAGTATAATTATGCTGAAAAAAATTAAATACATTCTGGACAAGAGTCTTGAGTTGTTGGTGACAGTTGCGATGGCGGTGCTTGTGGTCGATGTGGTTTGGCAGGTTTTTACGAGGTATGTTATGAAGTCGCCGAGCACGTGGACCGAGGAGTTAGCCACTTTTTTGATGATATGGGTTGGGCTTTTGGGTTCATCGGTTGCGCTGAACAGGGGTGCTCATCTTGGTATCGATTATTTTGTTTCAAAGCTGTCGCAGAGAAAAAAGCTTTACGTTGAACTTTTTGTTTTTCTAAGTGTTGCAATCTTTTCATTGCTGGTTCTTTGTATCGGCGGGTCGCAGCTTGTGAGGATAACGCTTGCTAATAATCAGGTTTCCGCGGCTTTGGGGCTAAAGATGGGATATGTTTATTTGGCGATCCCGGTTAGCGGATTTTTTCTGGTTATTTACAGCGTGGAATTTTTTATTGAGTGTCTTGCTGCTGTTATCAGGGGCAAAGATTTTGAGCCTGAACATGATTTTGAATCGACGGCGGCGATAGATTAATACCCTTTAGGGTAATAAATTCCGTGAATAAATCCATGACTTGTTGTTTTTGAGTTATTTACCCGCGGATAAGCTGAAATCCAACTGGGATTAATATGATTGATGTTTTATGTTTTTTAAAAAGGCTGATATATGTCAACAGCTGTTTTAGTTTTAGTAATTAGTTTTGTGGTGCTTTTGCTTTTGAATGTGCCGGTGGCGTTTTGTATGGGTATAGCGACGTTGCTTTCTGTTATGGTATCCGGTGATCTGCCGAGTCTGCTGATAGTTGCTCAAAAAATGGCTACGGGGATCGATAGTTTTGCATTGTTGGCGATACCGTTTTTTATTTTATCGGGATTGTTGATGGGTCATGGCGGGATCGCTCGCAGGCTGATAGATTTTGCTAATGCTGTGGTGGGGCGTTTTACGGGCGGGCTTGCATTTGTTAATATTTTGACTTGCATGCTTTTCGGTTCGATATCCGGCTCAGCGGCGGCGGCGGTTTCTTCGGTGGGTGGGTTCATGATACCTCTGATGAATAAGATGGGGTATCATCGCGACTTTAATGCTTCTATCAGTATTACCGCTTCTACGACGGGTTTGCTTATTCCGCCCAGTAATGTGATGATCGTATATTCACTGGCGACGGGTGGAGCGTGTTCGATTGCTGCGATATTTATTGCGGGGATATTGCCTGGTATTTTTGTCGGGCTCGGGCTTATGGTCGTTGCCGGGGTTATCTCTGCGAAGAGAGGTTACGGCAAAGGGGAAAAGTTTGGTTTTGGTGAAAGTGTCAGAAGATTTTTCGCAGCGATACCTGCACTGCTTTTGATCATTATTGTTTTAGGCGGGATTTTGAAGGGTATTTTTACAGCTACCGAGGCTTCCGCAATTGCTGTTGTGTATTCTTTGATACTTTCTGTTATCGTTTACAGGGAAGTGAAGGTAAGGGATTTGCCAGCGATAATTTTGCAGTCGGCGGTGACTACGGCGGTGGTGATGATACTTATTGCAACGTCGATGGCGATGAGTTGGTTTCTGGCGAGGGAGAATGTGCCTCAGAATATAAGTGCGTTTTTGCTGGGCTTGACCGGCAGTAAGATTATGATACTGCTTATTATTAATATTATGCTTCTTGTCGTCGGTACGTTTATGGATATGACGCCTGCGGTTTTGATATTTACGCCGATACTTTTGCCTGTGATTAGATCTGTCGGTATGAGTGAGCTGCACTTCGGTATTATAATGATAATGAATCTTTGTATCGGGATATGTACTCCGCCTGTGGGGACGTGTTTGTTCCTCGGTTGCGGGATCGCGGAGACTACAGTTACAAAGGTTATTCGTCATATTTTGCCTTTCTTTGCAGCTATGATAATTGTTTTGCTGATTTGCACTTATGTGCCGGCTATTTCGCTTTGGCTGCCTGGGTTGTTCGGATTTACAAATTAATGATGGAGTTTATTTATGAGTAAAGCTAATGCTATTGTTGCCCAGTCGGGTGGACCTACATCGGCTATTAATTCCAGTGCCTGCGGCGTAATACAAGCTTTGATCGCTTGCGGTAAAATTAATAAAATTTTCGGCGCGACTAATGGAATCTTAGGTGTTTTGAAGGAGGATCTTTTTGATATTACCGCGGAAAAAGACCAGACTATTGAGGCTTTGAAAAGGACACCGGCGGCGGCTATCGGTTCGTGCAGGTATAAGCTGAAATCGCTTGAAGAATCAAAGGCTGACTATGAAAGAATTGTTGATGTTTTTAAGGCGCACGATATTCATTATTTCTTTTATGCAGGCGGAAATGATTCGATGGATACGGCGGATAAGGTTAATAAGCTGGCAAAAGAGACCGGCTATGAGTTGGTTTGTATCGGTGTGCCTAAGACGATAGATAATGATCTTGCCTGTACTGACCATTGTCCCGGTTATGGCAGTGTTGCTAAATATGTAGCTGCCTGTGCGATGTCCGCGGGCAAAGATACGGAGTCTTTGTATACTACAGATACCTGCACGATCTTGGAAGTGATGGGCAGGAACGCTGGTTGGATAGCAGCGGCGACAGGGCTTGCGCAGCGCGAGGCGCAGGATTCGCCGCACCTTATATATCTGCCGGAGTCAGCTTTCTCGCTGGAAAAGCTGGTTGCGGATGTTAAGGAAGTTTATAAAGAGTTTGGTCGGGTTTTTATTGTTGCGGGGGAAGGGTTGAAAAACGCCAACGGTGAATATATTACCGCTGACGCAGGGAATTTTGGTATCGACGGTTTTGGTCATGCGCAGCTTGGCGGAGTTGGTGAAATATTTAAGAGTGTTATTGAAAGTCAAGTTGGGATAAAGGCGCGTTTTAATAAGCCCGGGACAGATCAGCGGGCGGCGATGTACTTTGCTTCTTTGACGGATATTAATGAGGCGTATATGGCAGGCGAGGCGGCGGTGAAGGCTGCGATGGCTGGCGAGAACGGCAAGATGGTGACATTAGTGCGAGAAAAGGGGAAAAAATATAAATGTACTACAGGGCTTGTGGCTTTGAGTGATGTTGCCAATGGTGAAAAGAAAGTGCCGGCGGAGTTTATTAATGAGGCGGGCAACGGGATAACCGAAGCGATGAAAGATTATGTTCGGCCTTTAGTGCAGGGCCAGGCTCCGATTACTATTGGTGACGATGGTTTACCGGTTTATATGAGGTTTGAACGTAAGGCTTTGGAAAAGAAACTAGCGAAGTATTTATAAGCAATAGAAAAGAAAGTAAGTTATGATTCTTGAAAAATATTCATTTGGGACGGGTGACAGATTTGGCCGGCAGGGCAGGGCCCAGCTTAGGGCGTTGATAAAAGCTGCTGACGATGGTGTTGAAATTATACCGGTATGGAATAAGTCGTACCGTGAGCATACTACAATCGGCACCGAACCAGGTTCGGTTAGGCAAGAAGCGGATAATGCGGCTGATGAGCTTGGCTGGGGAAAATCTTATTATGTTGATGC
>CAYZEH010000070.1:7928-12618 GCA_964477135.1 uncultured Pirellulales bacterium
GGTAAGGATAATTTCATAACAGAAGTATCGATGGATGAAACGGATAGGCCTCAGAGTCCGGTTGAGATGTTTTTTATTCTTGCGATGATCGCTGATGAAAGGATACCTGCCCAGACGATTGCGCCGAAATTTACGGGCAGGTTTAATAAGGGCGTTGATTATGTGGGCGATGTTGATAGATTTGCTACTGAGTTTGAGCAGGATTTGGCGGTTATCAGTTTAGCGGTTAAGAAGTTTGACCTGCCGAGCAATCTTAAGTTGAGCATTCATTCGGGTAGTGACAAATTTTCGATTTATCCAGCTATTAATAAAGCTATCAGGAAATTTAATGCGGGGCTTCATGTGAAGACAGCGGGTACGACGTGGCTTGAGGAGCTTATCGGGCTGGCTGCTGCAGGTGGCGACGGTCTTGAAATGGCTAAGGGGATATATGCTAAGGCGATTGCGAAGAAGGATGAACTTTGTGGGCCTTACGCCAGTGTTATTGATATCGATGAAGATAATCTGCCGGCGGTTGATGAGGTTAACGGTTGGTTGTCGGAGGAGTTTGTAAATGCATTGCGACACGAGCAGAACTGCGACAAGTATAATCGGGATTTTCGTCAGCTGCTTCATGTTGCCTATAAGATAGCGGCTCAGCTCGGCAGCGATTATATTGATATGCTCGATAAGTATGAGGATGTGGTCGCTAAGAACGTTACGGAAAATATTTATGAAAGGCACCTGAAGCCTATATTTATAGATTGATTTTAATACCCTTCAGGGTAATAAAATTCCGCGAATAAATCCATAACTTGTTATTTTATGGGTTATTTACCCGCGGATAAACGGAAACATTTAACTGAAATTAGTATAAAGGTTGATTTTAAATGGAAAATATATTTGATGTTAAAGATAAGTGTGTTGTTATCACCGGCGGAGCTGGGATATTGTGCAGCGAAATAGCAATGGGTCTGGCGAGACTTGGCGCAAAGATCTGCATTGTTGATTATGACAGTTTGAGAGCTAATGAAGTTTGTAAAAAAATAGAGGATGAGGGAAATTTTGCGATCCCGGTCGAGGCTTCTGTGCTGGATAAGAAACAGGTGAAAGAAGCTTTTCGCTGCGCACTTGAAAGTATGGGCAGGATCGATGTTTTGATCAATGGTGCCGGTGGTAATAAAAAGGAAGCGACATGCGGGCCTCCTACAACTTTTTTTGAGTTGGACGATGAAGCGATACGTGCGGTTTTCGATTTGAACTGTATGGGGACAATGATACCTTCGCAGATATTCGGCGAGCAGATGGCTAAGCAGAACTCAGGTAATATTATCAATATTGCGTCGATGAATGCTTTTACGCCCTTGACGAATATCGCGGCATATTCGGCTGCCAAAGCTGCCATCGCTAATTTTACCAAATGGCTCGCGACGTATATGGCGCAGAGACATTCGACGGATATCAGGGTGAACGCGATTGCTCCGGGTTTCTTTTTGACCAAGCAGAATGAGTTTTTGCTGATGGATGAAAAGACAGGTAATCTTAATAAAAGAGGTCAGCAGATAATCGACCACACGCCGATGGGCAGATTTGGCGTCCCTGGTGACCTTGTTGGTACGATAGTGTGGCTGATGAGCGATGCATCTAAATTTGTCACCGGCACAACGATTCCGATCGATGGTGGATTTAATGCGTTCAGCGGTGTTTAGAAAAGGATTTAAATTTTTTGATATTCGGAGAAAAATGTATGACTGATTATGCGAAAGCATTAAAGGATATGACCCCTGAGAAAGACTGGCTTGTTGCGATAGATTCTGACGGGTGTGTTTTCGATGCTATGGGAATAAAACAGCGGGAGTGTTTTTGTCCGTGGATGATAACTTATTTTAATCTTCAGCCCGTGGCTGAGGCTGCGCGACAGAGCAAAGAATTTACGGATCTGTTTTCCAGGACTCGCGGGGTTAATCGTCACAAGGCAATAGTTCGGATACTTACAGAAGTTCTGCCATCGCATCCGAAGGTTAAAGCCCATGGTTTCCAGGTGCCGAAGTTTGAGCATTATTGCAATTGGGTTAATGATCCTGATAGTCTTTTGAGTAATGAAGGTTTGCAAATGGCGATCGATGAAGCGAGTGACCCGCAGGCTAAGGCAGAATTGACGCGGTGTCTTCAGTGGAGCAAAAAGGTTAATGAGGTTATTTCGCAGATAGTTAAGAATGTGCCGCCTTTTATGTTTGTTAAAGAGAGCTTACAGAAGATATCTGAGAAAGCGGATATTATTGTTTGTTCATCTACGCCCGGCGAGGCTTTGCAGAGGGAATGGGCTGAGCACGATGTTGCGAAATATACCAAGGTTATCGCTGGTCAGGAGATGGGTAAAAAGGCCCAGCATCTGGCAATCGTCAGCGGAAAATATGATAAGGATAAAATTTTAATGATGGGTGATGCGCCGGGTGATCGCAATGCGGCTTTGGTAAATGATTTGCTTTTCTATCCGATCAATCCGGGGGCAGAAGACCAGTCGTGGAAGAGATTCTACGATGAGGCTTTCGATAAATTTATTGAAGGAGTGTATGCCGGTGAATATGAGAAAAAAATTATAGCTGAATTCGATGAGTATTTGCCTGAAAATCCACCATGGTTAAAATAGGTTTATGAAATGATAATTGAAAGACAAAATAAAGACGGGTTTATAAGCAGCAGCGAAGCAGCGGGGGCGGTGGCGGAATTTTTTGAAGCTAATGATTATACCGGCAAGCGGATTTTGCTGATAATCCCGGATAATACACGTTCCGGGCCTATAGGTGAAATCTTTCAGATGATCTATGAGCAGATCGGCGGCAAGACGGCGGCTCTGGATTGCCTTGTTGCACTTGGGACGCATCAGCCTATGACTGATGAGCAAATTTGTCAGCGGCTTTGCCTGACAACGCAGCAGAGGAATGAAGAATATAAATCTGTGAAGTTTTTTAATCACCGGTGGGACAAAAAAGAAACTTTTACTTCTTTAGGTTCAATTTCCGCTGACGAGATCGAAGAGATCAGTGAAGGGCTATTTAGGGAAGAAGTGGATGTTTCAATTAATAAATTAATCTTTGATTATGATGAATTTATTATTTTGGGGCCTGTATTTCCGCATGAGGTTGTTGGGTTTTCCGGGGGGCATAAGTATATCTTTCCGGGGATCGCAGCAGCGGAGATAATTAACTTTTTTCATTGGCTTGGCGCTGTTGTCACTAATCCGATGGTTAACGGCAATAAATGGACGGCTACGAGAAAAGTTGTTGAAAAGGCAGCATCGCTGATTGATATGCCGAGAAAGTTATTTGCTATCGTTGCTCTTGCCGATAAGCTGAAAGGGATTTTCATTGGTGATGTTTTGGAGGCGTGGGAAAGGGCGGCGGATCTTTCAAGTGATGTTCATATTATTTATAAGGACAAGGCGTATAAAACCGTTTTGGGGATAGCACCGAAAATGTATGACGATATCTGGACGGCGGGTAAGGTGATGTATAAGCTTGAACCTATAGTCGCTGACGGTGGGACGTTGATAATTTATGCGCCCCATATTACTGAAATTTCTTATACGCATGGAAAGATACTCGATGAGATCGGATATCATTGCCGGGATTATTTTCTCGAGCAGTGGGATAAATTTAAAGACTACCCCCGCGGCGTGACTGCGCATTCTACGCATGTTAAGGGGATCGGAACTTATGAAGATTCGGTGGAAAAGCCAAGGATAAATGTGATATTAGCTACTTCGATAGATAAGCAAAGATGCGAGAAAGTTAACCTTGGGTATATGAACCCTGATGAGATAAAATTGACTGATTATGAAAACAAAGAAGACGAGGGTGTGCTTGTTGTTCAACATGCAGGTGAACTTCTGCACAGGCTAAGCAGCGGGTATATACCTGTAATAAAATAAATATAGAAAGGTGAAAAAAATGTCAAAAGCAGATATAGCAGTGATCGGATTAGCGGTAATGGGGGAGAATCTGATTTTAAATATGGAAAGCAAAGGCTTTACGGTTGCCTGTTATAACAGAACTGTTTCAAAGGTTGATAATTTTGTTAATGGCAGAGCAAAGGGTAAAAACATCATCGGTTGTAAGTCGATCGCAGAATTGGTTGCTTCGTTGAAGAAGCCTCGTAAGGTGATGCTTATGGTAAAGGCCGGCGCGCCGGTCGATGCGTTTATTGAGCAGGTTATTGATGTGCTGGATGATGGTGACATTATAATCGATGGTGGTAACAGCCATTTTCCTGATACTATCCGCAGGGTCGAATATGTTGAGGGTAAGGGTAAGCTTTATATTGGTACGGGTGTTTCAGGTGGTGAAGAGGGCGCTCTTAAGGGGCCTTCAATTATGCCGGGTGGTTCGCCGAAGGCATGGGAAGCGGTTAAGCCTATATTTCAGAAAATTTCTGCGCAAACTGATTCAGGGGAGCCTTGCTGTGAATGGGTTGGTCAGGGCGGAGCGGGACATTTTGTCAAAATGGTGCATAACGGCATCGAATATGGTGACATGCAGATGATCTGCGAGATATATCAGATGATGAAGCAGGGGCTGGGGATGACTAATCAGCAGATGCACGAAGTTTTTGCCCGGTGGAACGAGGGTAAGCTTGATTCTTATCTGGTGGAAATAACAAGAGATATTCTTGAGTTTAAAGATGAGCAGGGCAGGGAAGTTGTGGATTTGAT
>CAYZEH010000071.1:0-12618 GCA_964477135.1 uncultured Pirellulales bacterium
CATATTTTAATTGTTAAAGTAAATTATATACATTATAGTTTTATCCTTTTCCTAGTTATTGTTCTTAAGCTTCTTGTGTTCCTCGTGGAGTACAAAAATTATTGGCTTGTAACTATTTGTTAAGAAATAACTTAAAACTGTTTCCGATGAAAGTAATTGCATTAGAAGTAATATTATCAAACAATTTTCATCTCCAAAACATGCCGATAAGGCTTATTTGCCGAATAATAGTGTCAGCAATCTTTATCTCTCTTACGAATGTCAGATACTCACCACATCTTGGTAAAATCAAATGACTAGGGGCATAATTAGCGTAGCAGGGGGGCAATTGTTATCTTGTGTTCCGAAGGATTTTGCAGAGTAATTAAACCCCTTTAATGATGGTTTTAGAAAATTTAAAGACGTTAAATTTATCAACCCTATGTGAAGTATCTATTTCAGGTTTTAGAGCATCCTTGAAGCTTAAAAGGCTCATATTGCCAGTGTTTACAGAACGTGTGATGTCTGTGTAGCAGTGAGTGCACTACAAATCATCAAAATCCCAGCCAAAATATAAAACAGCTTTACCACCCTATTAAAATCCTACAAATCAACACAAACATTCGCTATAGCAAAAAAACTATACACGGCAACAAAACTTAAATCCCGGTCCAAACTGCAAAAGGCTTTTGGTACTTACAAAAAAGGGTACCCCCCGAAAAGGGCCTTCGGTTTCTGAGCCGTTTTTTTTACTGATTGTTTCGATTGTATGTTGTTGCGTTAATTAAACTTATTACTTTTATTCAAGGAGCAGTACAATGGCTAAGAACACATCACGTAGCATGTCACAGATTGTATCAGGCATAGACGCAGGACTCGTAAGCTTGCAGGTCCTGGGCGTTGGAGCATCGTTCAGAATCACTGGCGTACGCACAGTACTCAGTGGCATACGCAAGGCAGCAGCGTCATTCGCAAGAGGCACAGCCAACAGGCTGGAGAGCTGATATTAGGGGAGCCATCCCCTTTTTTATTAGCAAAAGGTTTATATTGCTAGCGCCTACAACTAAACTCTCATCTTAAACAGTTTTCAATTTCCACATTGCTTCAATTGTTTTTCCGCAACGTATCATCCCTCATTTTTTAGACACCCACTCAACCTTTTTCAAGGAGATATCATGGACAACGATATTCAAAATGCACCCTCAATAGAGCAGCTCCAAGAATGGCTCATGGACGGCATCTGTGAAGCTACGGATGGCTGTATCGTCGAACCTGATGGAACATGCCCACACGGCTGCAACTCATGGCTTATTGAGCTGGGCCTCATCTAAACAAATCACTAATTAAACATTTAATCGAAAGGAAGGAATATGAAACAACAGCAAACGCATAGCATAATTGAGGTATTACAGTTTTGCCGCGAGAACCAGCTGCCAGCACGTGTTGTAGGACGCTGGGTATGGCTTAAGTTCCCATCAAAGCCCAAATCTCATATCTTGGAATCACTCAAAGAGATTGGCTTTCGCTGGTCAAAGAGACGCGGGCAATGGGCTCACAATTGTAATCATCCGTCGCTGCCAGCCAAAGATTATGCACCATGGGACCGTTATCCAACAAAATCACTCGAAGAGGCGTTTCCAACCAGCCGTTAATCCAACATCAATTACACTTATTCAGGGAGAATTACCATGAAATTAATGACAAAAGAAATCGAAGCAAAACTCAAGCCGCTATATCATTATGATAATTCAGGTGAAAAACCAATAGCAGTTTTAAAATACTTTGATCCTACCGGAAACTGGACGTGGTACGCAGCGGAAGGGCAGAAGCAGGATGACGGCGACTGGCTCTTCTGGGGAGCTGTGGATGGCTTTGAGTTTGAGTGTGGCTATTTCACGCTCTCAGAGCTTCAACATGCCAAGGAAGGCTGCACCGGCTTGAAGGCACTGCCTATTGAAAGAGACTTGTACTTTAGCTCAACACCACTGAAAGAGCTTCGACGCTGATCAACAATACAATCGAAACCATTCACCAGAGCCTGGAAAACCGGGCTCTTTTTTTTTAAGGAGAATGTAATGACACTTTTGCAAACACTCCATGCAAGATTAGAATCTCTTGCCTACAAAGTTACCGACAATTTCTGCTACAGTTGCTATAAAGTCGTAGAGGGTGATAGATGCCCAAATTGTTTTTCTGATGACTTCATGCGTCACCTGGAGGGCGTAGGCGTTGAGTACGGCACCGAATGGGTTATCGAACATTTAATCAAGGAACACTGTGAACCTATAGATGCTGAAGAGCAATACGAACAAATGCTCAACGATTGCTATGAACCGGTAAAAGTAGGGTCGTCTTGCCAGTGGAATGCTGGCTATGTAATGAAGGAGCTTGACCCCGTATCGTTTCGCTGCGGTGTAAGCGACTACCTTGCAGATGATGACACATTCATAGAGATCAATGGCGAATACTATTTACTAAGCGACATAGAGAACATGCTGGAAGAACTTGAATAACATTTTTAACTTTTTTACTGGGATCTGGTCTATAAGGCTGGGTCCCTTTTTTTATGCGCACATACAAACTCATAGGTAAATGGCTATATTGTGTAAATATAGAGCGATTACCTTATCAGGGTACTTTGGGTATGGTAAGGCATAGATCGACGGTTATAGCGGCTCAAACTCCTAGGTAAAAGCATTTTACAAGATTTTACCAGCTTGCTTAACCATGTCTTTTTCCTTACAAACTACTCTGTCAGCTCAATACCAACCGATTTAATTGCATCTTTAATCGGGATGAAAAAGTTTAACCCCACAGATATGTTATTTGATGAAGAACCAAAGGCTTTCATGCTCACGGTTATGCCAACAACGTTACCATATTTGTCCATCAGCGGGCCACCACTATTTCCATGCTGTATGCTTACATCGCTTTGGATATATTCAAGTCCATTTTCTGTCCTAAAAGCACTCAAGATACCTTTGGTTAGCGTACTACTCAAAGATTCCTCCAATGGAGAACCCATTGCATAAACCTCATCACCGACATTAATAATACCGGTATTAATTGGCAAAGGAACAAGCCCATCTTGTTCAAGTTTCAATAACGCAACATCTCTTTCAGATTCTTTGTAAATAACATCTGCCAAACATTCCTTGCCTGTAGCCAATTTAATCTTTACGATTGAATCTGAGCCTACCACATGAGCATTTGTTAAAGCATAACCATCAGCCGAAATAACGAAGCCGCTTCCATGCCCAGTACTTGATTTTACAGTTACTACTGCTGAACGGACAAGAGATGAATTTTCATTAATAGGCATTGTATAATTATCTATTTTCTTAATAACCTGTATTCTACTGTTTTGATTAGCTTCAAATTTCTTATTTTTAAAAAGTGCAATAAATTCATTATCTGCCAAAAGATTATTCACAGCATTACTTACAAGAATATCTATGTATTGAGTTACTGGAATAACTCCCACAAAAACTATTGAATCTGTTTGATAGCCTTGTGAATGAAAGGTTGCAATTATTTCTTTTGTCTGTCTTGAGTATATTTGCCATTCAATTTCAATAAATTGTTCTATTATAAGCTTCCAATCAAGAAATTGTGTTATCATTTTTCGGTTTTGGCGAAAATCAACAACTTTGGCTCCTGCAACAAGGTCTGCTCTTTCGGTTTCATAATCATCAAAAAGTGCGTCAGTCCCCCCGATAGTCTTGTAACCTGCATTGTCCAAAGCACTATAGAAATGTGTCTTAATACTCTTTTCCAAACAAGATTCCAATGTTGGATCAAAAAACACAGGCGAACCTGCCTGACCGTTGACATGCCCAAGTACTTTTCCATTGGGAAAATCACAAACAACTTTTTTTAACTGGATACTTTTGTAATCGCCGCCTAAGTCTGCCTCTATTGGCCTTAATGTCTCTACGGGTGTTATAACAATTACATGTTCATTACAGCCTGCTACAAAAACACAAAACAATAATAGAATGATCTTTTTCATTTTATTCCTTCCAAAAATTTATGCAATTATTTTAGAGTATTCCTTTGCCCTCATAGCTTTTCAAGATAGCTGCAAGCTGTGCTGGAGATTTAAGCGTTACCTTGTACCTACAAGAATCAGGTCCATTCGGATCATTGAAATTAAAATGAGGACAGCCAAGGAAATATTTTTCTAACGCACCCAAGTTGGCGGCATTTCTGTTTTTGCGAAGTACTAATTCTTCGCCATGTATAGGACAGATATGGCTTTTTATTGATTGTGGGTTGCTGGTGCTATATAGATGCTGGTCCAGTCGTGATAAGATGTCTGTTTTATCTGCTCGAAAAATTGTTGTCAAATCTCCGTTTGTACATTCAAATTCGTCAATCTTTTCATTAGTGAATATATTATTATCTGAATGCTGATATGGTTGAACGGGATGCCATAGTCGACGATCAGAAATGAAATTGTTATAGCTGCATGTCCAAAAGAGATTCTGGGTGTTTAATATATCGGCACCTCTTCTAAAGTTAAGTACCATTGGATAGCCACATTGGGGACAAGTTTTATTTTTCGATATTTGGCCTATATGGTACTGTAAGATATGAGGTTTATCCGGAGTAATACTTGTTGAAGTGACATCATTGGGGTTTTTTCGAATCTTCTCCACATTTTCAGCTTCATTAACATCCCATAGCTCATCCTTTTTTTCGTTGCGTTTTTCTAGTAACTCATTAAAACGATCTTTATCTCTATTTGAGAGTTTCTTTCTGTCATTAAAATACTTTCTCCTAAGGTCTAATAGTTCCAAATTGAGTTCATGAAGCCCTCTCTTTACATCAATTCGTTGTCTCTGAACATCCGGTATAGTATCAGTGCCAGTACTTTTTTGAATATACTCGGCTACGGTTAATGCTGTGCCTGTAATAACATTACCCGCAAAAAGAACACAATTGCATGTAAAATTTCCAAGGTCACTCCAGAATCCCATACTAAATCCATTCTTAGCTTAATTTATTTTCTAATCGTTTTATAACCGTCTCATTGGTGTCTATTAAACGCCTTAATTCAAAAAACATAGCACGGTTTTTCTTGCCCTTAGCAGCAAGGAAACGAGAGGAGAAACTTACCGCCAAGCCTATCAGCCATGACTGTGTCATCACTGCGGCACTTTTGGATAGAAGAAAGCACACATAGCTTTTACCAGCTCTTTTTCCAAAATGGCTGCATTTCTGATAAATATCACAGTCCTGTTTTGAAAAAGAAGTAAATGCGATCATGGCAAAAGACAGTACTGGCAGCGTGAGGTCCATCTTTATACTTGAAGAATCTATTCCTTCAGAAACCGCTTCTGTTAGATCAGCATTGCTAATATTAGAATCGATAATCCTTTCAGCTGCATCTGTCATGGTCAGGTGCGAGAATACTTCATCAGTTGTAACAACATCAATATCAGGGTATTTATCCAACGCTTCCTGGACATATCCTAATGAGTCAGTAGCTTTGGCTTGAATATGATCTACAATTTCACTATCCGGACCTGAAATCATAATATCCCATCCTTTTTGAGTTGGTGAATCAGCGAAGCTTGCAATATATCCATCTGGAAGTTCACCAGAATCATTGAGAAAGTCTGTATATTTAACTTCAAACAGTTTTCCTTTCACGCCTGATACAAAACCGCCAAGCTCCTTATCATCCATGGACTCAATTGCTTCTTGAAAAGTCTTAGCCTCTGCCAACCTCGGATAAGCCAATTCATAAGAAGCTAAAACATCAGATGACAGATCACCGTTTGTGAGCATGTCGGATAATAAGTCCCCACCCAGAAATACACTGTCAGCCAATCGATACTTTTTTTCATGCAGTTGCTGAACTAATTGCCTATACGTCAGTGATTGCTGTTTCAATATATTCATTTTTTCTTTTACACGGCTTTCTCTAAAAAAGCCCGCAGATGCAGAATCGTAAATATGAGAATCCATACTTTTTATTGTCTCCGAACAGACTTTTTTAATATTTTCCCAAAACATAATAGCTTTAAATCTTTTTTACTATTTGTCATACTTGCTTTTTATACATTGCCAAAATCTTACTCTTTATCTTCTTTGTGACCACGAAAAACAACGCTCCCTGCCTTCTTAGCTTTTATCGCCATTGCTTTACCAATATTCACTCCTGTTTTAAATACTGCTCTTCCGCCTGTTGTGCCTGCCTTAGCAACACTGCTTCCTGCATTAACGATCGGTTCTTTGACAAATCTGCCTACTGCATTGCCTGTTTCGTCCAGGGCATAACCTAAACCAGTTTTGATATTTTCCCACTGCTTTGCCGACATATCGCCCAGCTTGTTCTTAATCAAGGGAAGGGTGTCTTTGAAGAATATATCCCTTACATCAGAATAAAAGTTACCTGCAAGGTTTCGTATCCTTGTCCTGGCTTCGATAACATTCCAGCCTTTGAAGGACTGACAGCGGTCTATGGTAGCATGTCCTGCAACAGAGGTCATAAAGCCAGCACCTATACCCTGTGCAATTTCATCCATATACCTGCCTGCAAAAGGTAAATTTGAGCCTAATTTTTCAATTAAGTTATTGCCCATATTCAAGTAATTTACTACAGCTATAACATTCACTACATCTGCCAGGATTCGCATAAACTCTCGCAGACGAGGCCGACTGTTATATATCTTGATGATCCGTGATACCATCAGAAGATTCCGGTAAGTGACTACTATAAGATCAATAGATTTATAAGGGCTAAAGGCCACCGCTGCCATTACATCACGAGTGCAATTGCGTACCTGCTTTTCTGCCTGCTGAGATAGTTTGTCCAATAGCGGCTTTAGTGTCAAATCTTCCGCATCTTTAATTGCCGATAGAAGAGCCTCAGAATCGCTTTGATTTTGAATTGTAGCATCTAATTGTTCCAATCCGTTATTAGCTAAATTTATTTCTTCTGGGGACAGTGCTTCATTCTTGGCAAGCCTGCCGATATATCTGACAAGATACTTGCCATAGCGACGAAGTTCTCGACTCGTAGGATTACTTGGATCGTTTATGACAGGAGGTTTGAGAACAGAAGGCCGCAAGACGCTTGTAATGATAAAATATCCAGCGATCCACAAAAGACCACAGCATAAAATGAAAAGAAAGATATAGCCAGCAATAGGATGTAATTCATAAAGAGTCTGATAGGCCCGTAGGAGCTCAATGACAGCAAAGAAAGAAAGTAGCAGCCCAATAACAAAAAACACAGTTTTTAAGGCTTTCCAAAACCTTTTAAACATAAATTCCTCACTTTAAGTTTATCTCGCCAAATTAAAATAAGCAATACCGCAAAATCTACATCCGCGTAAAAAACATCTTCCTATAGTTGTTGAACCTAATTTACCGGTTTTATAGCTGAGAGACAAGTGAAATAAGCAAAATTGTTGCATTTGTCTCTGTTTTGGTTAAAATGCCACTGGTGTTTATGGTTCAAAATAATCGATTTATCAGCTGTTAGCTTAAGGGTTGAGAAAAATATGGCAAGAGATCAGATCACACAGGAGGATTATCTGTTGTTTCAGAAAATAGCAGCAGAGATCAAAAAGATTACCACGAGGCAGGTAAAAAACTTAATGAATATTATGATGAAGATAACTACTGGTCTGAGAGGGAGTTTGAGTTTGAAACTGCTTCAAAAGTTGTAAGTATTGATCCTCCTCCTAACGCTTCAAAGGAATTTTCAGTAGCAATAAAAAAAACGTTTGCTGAACGAAAGAAAAAATTAGAGCCACTACTTGAAAAGAAGGATAAGCCTACATTGGAAGAGCGTCTATCATATCTTTGGGAGCATCTTGAGATAAATTACTTTATGACAAATCTTCTAAGTGAAAAAGACGCTGAAATTATCCTGCTTATTGTGTGGTTGTTGACTTTCAAGGAAGCTGATAAAGCCGGTCTTGGTATAACCAAATTTGAGGATTGGCCTTGGGGATTTGAATTAGGTATGATTCTCATAGATAATGCTCGAGGAAATGTTGCATTAAACTGGTGGATTACTTCAGAACGCTATTGCTCAGATAACAAAGATATACCTATACCTCAAGTTTTCTGGAGAAAACTCATATATCTTGCCTGGCAGATAGTTAGCGAAGGAAAAATAAATAAAAAAAGACCAAAGAAAACAAATCCCTCAAAAAAGACTGGTCCAAATAGATATAAGTTAATAGCTGTTCTTCAAGAATTCCATAGATTAGGAACGGATGAAATTAAACATGAGGTAGCAACATCCAAAGAAATTGAACAGAAACTGGGATGGAACCAACCTAAAGTTCATCGTGAAATGAAAAAGTTATTTGGTGAGAATCCAATGCAAAAATACAAGCAATGTTTTGCAACTAATAAATTAAGTGGTTTCATGAAACAGCTCGAAGATGGAACCTATGAAGTTGACGCAATATCAGAACCTAATCAAGAATAATTTCCCCAAAATATTCATATTCACTTTTCCTGCTTACTTTGAATAAATGAATAAAATTTTTCTAAGTTCTAAGTATAGATTAAATCTATGCTTATCAATTCTACATTAAGATTTTCTACGCCAATTGTGAATATTTCCTGCCAAGTAGTAGCAATGAAAACATTTTGTTTTTTTAATGAAAGGAAATTGAAAATGGCAAATCGAGAATCTGAAAAGTTACTTACAGCCAAAGCAGTTGGGACCAAATTATCTCTGAGTAAACGTGCGGTATTCCGAATGCGTAGTTCTGGAATGATTTGCTCACCGGTTAAAGTTGGTGCCGGTGCAATTCGGTGGCGTCAAAGTGATATCGAATTATGGATTTCGCTGGGATGCCCTGATCGCAAGATTTTTGAAGCGATGAAGCAGCAGGAGGTAATATCATGAAGACCAGGCAAAAGAAAATTGCAGATAAGATTGCTCAAATGCCTATCAGCTTCAAAGCTACTTATAAACGAGCAACTGAAGGAAAAAGTTTAAGGGCCTGTATAAATGCTCAATGTCAAGAGTGTTGCTATTACCAAATCCAGGAAGTCCGCAACTGCACAAGTTTTACTTGCCCACTTTATGCCGTAAGACCCTATCAGCTTCCACAGGGTAGCCTTGAAGACCAAGATACGCCGCCAGAATCAACATACTCAGCCAAAGAGAGGGGTAGGTAGGTTATGGCCAAAAAACACAAATATTTAAATAGGTCTAAACGAAGAAATAGATTGGTGTTAGAGGCAAAACTGGAAGAGTGCTTCATGCTTTATGATAGCGTATCAAGAATTCATTCGACAATAAAGATTTTTTACCGGGATAACGGAAATCTGGCTATTGCTTTTGAAGCCCCCAAAGAGGTCAGGATTAGCCGCGAACAGCAAAGGAGTGTAAAGGATGGCTTCAGAAAAAGATATTAAATCTAAGATAACTAAGGATGAAAAGTTTGGGCAAAAAACTAAACATTACGACTATTTGGCTAACAAAAAACTCAATAATTATGTCAGGCTGAAATATCATAACCAGCTGCCAAATGGTGCTATGCATTTGTATCTATTGGGGCTTCCATATTTGGAAGAAAGGCAGTCAGGGTTTTGTAAGCAAGTTACAGCTAATTATAATGAAATCGGTCAGGCTGCCTGTAAAGATTATTCTGGTTTAAAAAAAACGCTCTTGGAACTTAAAGATGTGCTTTGTGAGATTCAGATCGGTAAACCCATCAAGGGCGGTAAAAAAGCGACAACTATTCGCAGATATACTCTTTTGGAATTGAAAGAGAAGAAACTCGAATCTAAAATAGTTGACAAAAATCCTGCTCATGCTAAGAAACTATCTGAAATACTTGAAAACCGTAGATTTGTTTATGGTCGAAATTTGGCATGCAAACCATATTGGAATGTAGGCAAAACAGGCAGAGTGTCATCGCATAAACCGAATGTGCAGGGTGACAGTAAAAAGGATAGGACACAAAAACTCATCTGTGGTTTAGAAAAGGACCAAGTTTTGATTGACCTTGATATTAAGCAGGCTGAGCCATCAATAATCCAGCACGTTTTGAAGTATAAATTTGATTCAGATCCTTATGGCTTGCTTTCAAATACTATGGGTATTGATCGGCAAAAAGCAAAGTCGAAGGTTAACATGTTAGCCTATGCGACAAGTGCGGTCAAAATCATAGCACATTGGCCTCACAAAGCCCAAGAGTTGTTTGAATCTTATGCAGAGGCACTTGACAGATATAAAACAAAATTATGGGAATTTGGAAAGCCTAAGGGTAAACAGCGGAGATTTGTAGATACGCTTGGGGGTTCAAGGATATATGCTGATAGAGGGCAGCGTAACCATAAAGGCAAACTTATGAATTGGCACGTTCAGGGAACAGTAGCGGGTATTATAAACAATGCCTGTCTTGAGATTATCCAGATAGAAGATCAAAAGGGCTGGAGACTTCTGTTTCCTGTACATGACAGTATGTACGTTGTTGGAAAAAGCCAACAATCAGAAGAATTAAAAAAAATAATCATTAGGAAAGCTAAAGATTTAGGTTTGGATTTGTCAGTAGAAGTTGAAAGTCATATGTTGTTGGAAAACCCCAATAATGGAAACGAAGGTACGCTATTTGAAAAATCCAACCCTTATACCAATGTATTTATAGATTAACTGGCGGGGGAGGATTATAGATATATATAGAAAGTAAGATTGTAGGTTGTTTTTTATGAAAGAAGTTAAAACGAAACTTATTGAACCTTTGATGCTAAGAGCCAAGGATGTAGTCAGGCTTTGTGGAATATCCGTATCAACCTGGCATGAATAAGGAGCAGTAGTGCGAATAACACCAGTTTTAGATCATTTAGCAAAAGTTTTGAAAAACAATTAAACTTATCACTGGAAAAGTAGAAAGGGTTATGTATTATTAATACTATGTCAAAGGGAAAAACAGATATTGAGATCAAACTCAAACAAGCGATTATCAATTCAGATTTTAGCCGATACCGGATAAGTCAGCTTTCAGGAGTTAGCGAGGCACAGCTTTCACTTTTTGTAAATAACAAGCGAACTCTTACCTTAACCTCCGCTGCGAAAGTAGCAGAAGCATTAAAACTGGAATTAAAACCGATCAAGAAAAGTACAAGGTGATATTATGGCAAGTCTATTTAAACGAAAAAGGAAAGTAATATTGGACAACGGCAAGAATGTTGTCAGGCAATCGCAGAAATACTATATCCGATTGACTGATGCTGACGGTATTAAACGAACAATACCGCTGTTTCGTGATAAGGCGGCAAGCCAGCAGAGAGCGGCACAGCTTCAAAAAGAAATTGAACTGGCAAGGGCTGGGGTGACTAATCCATATAAAGAGCAACAGCGAAAACCGCTTGCAGAACATCTTACAAACTTCAAAGACAGCCTGATAAACAAAGGCTCTACAGAAAAGCAGGCTCAGCAGGTTTACAATCGAGCCAAAGATATTATAGTTAATTGCAAGTTTGTTTTTACAAGTGATATTTCTGCAAGTAAGATTCAAAGCTATCTTGCAAAGAAAAGGAAGCCTATAACGAAAAGGGACGGAAGTCTGAAAGAAGGTATCAGCATAAGAACCAGCAATTTTTATTTACAGGCAATTAAGCAGTTTTGCCGATGGCTGGTTGCTGATAACCGTATGGCAGATAATCCGGTCGAATATCTTGCAGGGCAAAACCCCAAACTTGATATAAGACACGAACGCAGGGCTTTGACAATTCCGGAAATAAAATTAGTACTTGACGTTGCAATTGAAGGTGCTGTGCATCACTCAATGACTGGAAAAGAAAGATATATGCTTTATGTGCTGGCATTAAATACCGGATTTAGAGCAAGTGAATTATCAAGTCTTACATGGCAATCGTTTAATTTTAATCAGGATTGTCCAGCTATTACTATTCAGGCCGGATATACTAAGAATAGGAAAGAAGCTACACAGCCACTTCGTCAAGATATGGCTGAATTGTTCATGCAATGGCAACAAGAAAATAATTTCAAATCTACGGATAAAGTTTTTAACTCATTCAAT
The DNA here is from genome assembly GCA_964477135.1 of uncultured Pirellulales bacterium. Classification (GTDB taxonomy): domain Bacteria; phylum Planctomycetota; class Phycisphaerae; order Sedimentisphaerales; family Anaerobacaceae; genus JAGLTN01. Next base: position 12,009 of record CAYZEH010000071.1, read on the forward strand.
AAAAACAAAGCAGGTGCAATACTTAAACAAGATTTAGAAACGGCTGGTATAGCATATCAGGACGAAAGCGGTCGTTTTGCTGATTTTCACAGTTTACGCCATACATTTATTACGAATGTAGTTAAAAGCGGTGCTACCGTCAAAGAGGCTCAATGTCTGGCAAGACACAGCAAACCGGAACTTACACTCGGAGTTTATACACACTTGAGCATTTCAGACGAACGTAGGGCATTAGACAAAATGCCACAACTAATTAAGCCAACTAATGAAACAAATCAAAATACAATGCTAAAAACCGGAACGGATAACAGGCTAGTCGATGCTGTTCAAAATGCCACAAAAGAGTTGACACCAAAATTGACACCTTTTTTGACACCTACGGCTTTCCCTGCATGTAACAAGTCTGCAACAGTTGGCAATGAGCAGAACAATATCAGGGGGCACAACGGAAATAGCAACTGCTTAAATGGCAGGGGGTTAGGCATAAAAAAAGACAGCTTGACATTGGCTGTCACGGATGAAAATGAAAGGCGGCGGTGGGATTCGAACCCACGAAATAACGGTTTTGCAAACCGTCGCCTTAGGCCACTTGGCTACGCCGCCAAACTTT
>CAYZEH010000072.1:0-12477 GCA_964477135.1 uncultured Pirellulales bacterium
TAAATGATATGCAGGAATTTGGGCTACAAAATTTAGGTAAATTTTTAATCCTTGTCGGCATAATTATTTCGGCTTTGGGGGGGCTGATTATCATTGCAAACAGGTTCGGCTTTTCCAGACTGCCAGGCGATATCGAATTTACCGGCAAAAACACAAAACTGTATTTACCAATTGTCAGCTGTATAGTAATATCCGTTCTGCTGAGCTTGATAATGTGGCTTATAAATTTCTTACGTAAATAAAAAATATGTGAAAGGAAAACAAAATGAAAGTCGTAGCATTTAACGGCAGCCCAAGAAAGGGTGGCAATACTGAGTATCTATTAAAAACAGTTCTTGAAACTATTTCTCAGGAAGACATCGAAACCGAGCTCGTCCAGATCGGTGGAAAAATTATCCACGGATGCACAGCATGTGGAAAGTGTATCGAAACACAAGACAAAAAATGCATAATAGACAATGACATAGTAAATGAATGTATCGAGAAAATGATCGAAGCTGATGGTATTATTATTGGTTCACCATCATATTTCGCTTCTATGACCCCTGAAACCAAAGCCCTCATCGACCGCGCGGGATTCGTCTCTTTCGCTAATGGCAGGCTTTTTGCAAGAAAGGTCGGAGCAGCTGTCGTCGCCCAACGCAGAGGCGGAGCGATAAATGTACTCGATTCAATAAATCACATGTTCCTTATGTCAAGGATGATCGTCCCCGGTTCTACATATTGGAACTTTGGCAACGGTATGGAAAAAGGTGAAGTCGCAAACGACGCCGAAGCAATAGAAAACATGAAAGACCTCGGTCAAACAATAGCATGGCTAATCAAAAAAACCAGAAATTAGTCAAGAGCTTCCAAAATCCTCGCTTTAGAGTACTTTAATGTTTTATGCAGGCATAAAGTCAGCGCGAAAAATCAAATCGCTCTAATCCCTCATTAATTCAACGACTTCCTGAGAATTACCTGCAGAAATAAGAGATTTGCAAAAAGCTTTTGATTGGGCGATCTTTGCTATTTCAGCAAGTGCTTCAACATGAGGGCCTGACATACCTGGAGGAGCAACTAACAGGAAAATCAGATTCGATGGTTTACCGTCGAGCGAATCAAAGTCAATGCCGTCAGGGGATATACCAATCGCCAGCTTCAGAGTAGATACCGCATCAGTTTTGCCGTGAGGAACCGCAATGCCGTCCTGCAACCCGGTGCTTCCTTTGAATTCACGCTCCTGTATGACTTTTAATACAGCATCAAAATCGTCAATTTCCCCAGCGTCTTTTAATATTTGAACGAGTTCGCGTATTACGTCCGGCTTATCTTTTGATTCCAGCGGAATTTTTACAATTTTTTCAACAATCAAATCAATCAACGACATAATATGCTTCTCCTAAAGCTGCTTATTTTATACTACACTACTCACACTTGAGTTTTACCGTTTATCCGCGGGTAAATAACTTCTAAACAATATCCTATAATTTTCCTCGCGGAAATTTCTTACCCTGAAGGGTATAATAATTCATACCGGCATTATACCAAAGATTCGTACATCTGCCAGACTTTGTCTTCATCTTTAACGATTAAAACTGAACATCCAACGGTACGCATTGCCCTTTCGGTCTCATCGTAGAACTCATCTCTTCTGCTTCTTATACGGGAAAGCTCCCCGATAACAAGCAAATCGACCTCGTTTTCTTTAACCGCATTAACAACTTCCCTATGAACAGAACCCTTGCTTTGCTCCTGAATAATTGAAACTCCCTTTTTGACGGCAAGTTCTTTCACATAATTAAGATACCGCTCTGCGTCAGCTGCCATATCATGCTCATATTCGACCTGCTCATCTTTAAGGAATATACTTGCACGCAAAAGGTCTTCCATTGCCCTGGTATTAATAACATAGTGCGCAATAAGATCAGCACCTGTAAATGAAGCAAGGCATATTGCATACATAGCAGCAGTAACAGACTCTTCGGTTCCATCGATATAAACCATTATTTTGTTTATTGGTTTACCCACTATTTATCTCCCATCTCTTGATTTATATTTCAAGTCTTTCTTTAACCAGTTTCATAAGCACGAACATATCTCTTTCACTTTCTTCAAGCCTGCCCTCGATATAACGAACAGCTTCCTTCAAATCCGGTATTGCTATTTTTTCAAGAGCATTAACTTTCCTGATAGTTTTTTTAACTTCATTGGCCAAACGCAGTACCGATATTTTGAGCTCTGAGAGCTTACCAAGCTGTTCCAGAACTTTTTTAAAACATTGTAACGAATTGTCGATCCAAAAGCTTGTTCCCATTGGACTATAGTACGGACTATGGTCTGTAAATTTTGTCTCGATAACAGGAAGGTCTACGCCCATAACCTTCCGGGATCTTATAGTAATATCGGCATCAATATTAACAGAGCCTATCACATATTGAACCTTGAGTTTGCCCATATCAAAAATCGTCTCTTCCATGGCCTTATAAGCTTTTTTCAGCATTTTTTCAACTCTGTCCTGAAAATCCACAGCCTGATCGACGATCCCTAAAAGCTCAATTATCAGAATATTCCTTTTCTGGTCAAGAAGTTCATAACCCTGCTGAGCAAAGTTAAGCTCACTTCTGAGCCTGAGCAAATTCGTTTTTGTTGGTGCACAATTAAGCTGCGTCATAATCCTTTACCTGCTATTTACCGTAGTACTTTTCTATTTCCTCATCGCTGAGCCTGTGAAGCTCCTCAGCTGGTAGGCTCTTTAAAACTTCCCATCCGATATCGAGAGTCTGCTCGATACTGCGGTCTTCATATTTGCCCTGAGAAACAAATTTCTGCTCAAATTCTTTTCCAAACTCAAGATAGTCATGGTCCAAAGGCGTCAGCTCTTCTTCCCCGATAACCGATGCAAGATTGCGCACGTCTTTAACATAGCTATACGCTGCAAAAAGTTGGCTCGCAAGATGAGGATGGTCTTCCCTGGTCATATTCTCACCGATCCCGTCTTTCATCAAACGAGAAAGCGAAGGCAGCCCCGCTATAGGAGGATAGATACCTCTACCACTCATCTCCCTTTCAAAAACTATCTGCCCCTCTGTAATATACCCCGACAAGTCAGGAACCGGGTGCGATATATCATCATTTGGCATTGTCAAAATTGGAAGCGATGTGATAGAACCCTTTCGCCCTTTTATCATTCCGGAACGTTCATACAATTCCGCAAGGTCGGAATACAGATACCCCGGATAGCCTTTTCGAGATGGTATTTCGCCACGAATAGTTGATATTTCACGCAAGGACTCGCAGTAATTGGTCATATCTGTCATGATAACCAGAACATGCATATCTTTATTAAATGCTAAATGTTCCGCAAGAGTAAGAGCAGTCCTTGGAGTGATTAATCGCTCAATTGAAGGAGCATCCGCAAGCGAAAGAAACAGTGCAACATTTTCAAGCACGCCGCTTTCTTCGAACGAGCTGATGAAAAAGCGAGCGACATCATGCTTAACACCCATCGCTGCGAAAACAACTGAAAATTCATCCTGCGTCCCACGGATTTTTGCCTGTCTTGCGATCTGGGCGGCAAGTTCATTATGAGGAAGACCATTGCCCGAAAAAATAGGCAATTTCTGGCCTCGGATAAGAGTGTTCATACCATCGATAACAGAGATACCGGTTTGTATAAAATCCCGTGGATATTGCCTTGCCATCGGATTGATGGCCATGCCGTTAACATTCAGTTCAATATCACTTTTTTGCGGAGGCCCGCCATCTATAGGCCGCCCCAGGCCGTTAAACACACGACCAAGCATCTCTTTGGAAACGGAAAGCTTAAGTGGTTCGCCGGAAAACTTTACCCTCGTGCTCGGAAGATTAAGCCCCGAAGTACCCTCGAAAACCTGCACTACCACAACATCTGTCGAGGATTCAAGCACAATTCCCAATTTAGTATTACCATGGCTGTCAATACATTCGATAAGCTCGTTATATCCAATGGGATGAGTTTTCTTTATAAAGATCAGGGGGCCATCGATTTTATCAACGCCGATATATTCCTTTCCTGATTCAAGTACTTTGTTCCTTTTAAGCATGTAACGCCTCCAGTTGATCCATTGAACGCTCCAAACGCGCTTGAATCTTATCAAAAAGGTCTAATTCATCGTTAGCTACCGTAAACTTCATTTTAATTATGTCCTGATACACTCTCATTTTTTTCAGCTTAACAAGAGTTATACCATTTTTGATAGCTTCAGAACCAAGCTGCCAGTATGTAACTATAATGTGCAGCATTTTTGCCTGCTTTTGAACGGTCGAGAACATGTCGATTTTGTCGTACGCATTCTGTTGAAGAAAAGCATTTTTAAATAACTTACATACTTCCAAAATAAACCTCTGAGTATCAGGCAGTGCATCCGGGCCAACCAGCTTTACCACCTGCTGAAGGCGTACTTCCTTATGCAGCAGTCCCATTATTTCTAATCTGTCCGATTGCCACTGCGAGCTGACGTGCTCCTCCCACCATGTAGACATCTCACCAATATACTCGCTGTAACTGTCAAGCCAGGAAATTGAAGGATAATGTCGCGCATTCGCAAGGTTACGGTCAAGCGCCCAGAAACAGCGTATGAACCTCTTCGTATGCTGTGTTACCGGCTCCGAAAAATCACCGCCCGGAGGCGATACCGCACCAATAATACTAACCGAACCTTCGCTGCCATTTAAATTTTCCATCATGCCCGCACGCTCATAAAAACTTGCGATTTTTGTCGGAAGGTAAGCGGGAAAACCTTCTTCTGCCGGCATCTCTTCCATCCTTCCGGAAAGCTCACGAAGAGCTTCTGCCCAGCGTGACGTCGAATCTGCCATAACCGCAACGTGATAACCCTGGTCCCTGAAATACTCCGCCATTGTTATTCCGGTATAAATACTCGCTTCTCGCGCAGATACCGGCATATTAGATGTATTAGCAATCAGGATCGTACGCTCCATAAGAGAACGCCCGCTTCGAGGGTCTATCAACTGAGGAAACTCCGTAAGAACATCCGTTATCTCATTGCCTCGCTCGCCGCAGCCGATGTAAACGATCACATCAGCATCGCACCACTTAGCCACCGCCTGTTGAGTCATAGTCTTACCAGTACCAAACCCACCCGGAATCGCAACCGTCCCTCCCTTGGCAACAGGGAAAAGTGTATCAATAACCCTTTGACCTGTGATCAGCGGAATATCAAGAGCAAGTCTGCTTTTGGAAGGCCTTTGTATTCGGATAGGCCATTTATGCATAAGGAAAAGCTCTTTGTTTTCCAAACCGTCCCTACCCAATATCGCAATAGGCTCAGCTACAGTATAATCACCCTCAGGCATGATAGATTCGATTACGCCTTTATCCGCGGGAGAAACAAGTATCTTGTGAACAAAATTTTCTTTTTCCTGAACCGTGCCAAGAATCGCTCCAGCACTAACGGTATCACCTGCACTAACACAAGGAACAAAATGCCATTTCTTCTCTCTATCCAAAGATGGAACCGATATCCCGCGACTAATATAAATATCAGACATTTCCCTGATCTTCTCAAGAGGCCTTTGGATACCATCATATATATTGCCGATCATTCCAGGCCCTAACTCAACAGAAAGCTGCATACCAGCGCCATAAATCGGATCGTACGGAGCAATGCCTGTAGTATCCTCATAAACCTGGATCACTGCACTATCAGTCTGGAGTTTAATCAATTCGCCTACAAGACGTTCTTCACCGACACGAACAAGCTCGAACATCTCCGCATCGGTAATCCCCATGGCCTCTATTACAGGTCCGTTCACACGTTTAACCTGGCCTATAATCCTGTCTTTCATAATCAATCTTCTCTATCATCGTTAAACAAATTGTCATCTAATAAATTTCTGATTATACGTTCTTTCCGCATGATTCGGGTTTTCACTTGGTTATTAAAAGCTGTTCGACCATCAGACGAAACAACAGCAACACCCTGGTCTTTCAAAGGCTGCGACTGCGACAACACCAATTCAACCGCACTACCAGTATACGCCTGCACCTTGTCTTTGACATCCGAAATCAACTGCTCGTCTATAAGCTGCCTTTCCCGCTGCGATGAATCGATCACAGCCGACTCTGCGCCAAGACCGATAGCTGCCTCAGTTAGCCAGTCTATAAGAAAATCACGATAGCTATCTGCCGACATCTGCGCTTCTATCTTTTTCTCCACCCGATTAATAATTTCCTTAACGACCTCATTTCTGACTTTCAACTTTCGGCGTTTGACCTCAAGACCGACACTTGATGTGATTTTCCTTTTTACAATTTCTGCCTTTTCCTGAGCCTGCTTGTGAGCATCATTCAATATAGACTCGATTTTCTTCTCAGCATATATTTTTTTCTCAGCTATCTGCTTTTTGGCATCATCAATGATCTGCTGTTTTTCAGCCCGAATATCAGCCTCGATACCTGACAGCAGTTCTTGTTTACCATTTTCCAACGATTCCATAGATCAATGCTTTCTTCGAATCTCTTTTTTTTTAAAAAACAATGTCAAAGTTTAATTCCAATAGCTGTATTCACCATATCTTTAATTCCAGGTCTGTCGGGTTTGCCTCCATGCCTGTCGGGGATTTCCACAACTAATGGAAAACTCTCTGCAAACAAATACTTGTCAACAACGCTGCGCATCATATCCGCAACACGCTCGGTCACTATCACAATACCGGTTTGGCGATCTTCAATTACAGACTGAAACGCTCTGAGGGCTTCATCGGGCGTTGTAGCGACCTTTCCGGTTACACCTACAATACCGAAACCAAGAACTGTTTCTTCATCGCCTATGATAACATATTTCATTTTGACACTATACCTTACCGAGTATCATCAAAGCCGTTATAAATCCAAATACCACAATACCCTCTGCAAGAGCGACAAAGATCAATGCCTGTCCTGCGATCTGAGGTTTTTCCGCAATCGCGCCCATAGCTGCGGCACCTACATGAGATATCGCAATACCAGCTCCTATTGCACCAAGACCAAAGGCTACAGAAGCAGCGATAAGAGCAAATTTCAATCCTTCAACTTCAACGCTGGTCAGTTTTGCTTCAGTCGTAACACTACTGTCGTCACTCGATGCCTCTGCAAAAGCATTCGTACAGAATACCGACCCGATAATAGCCATCACTGCACAAAGCACAATAACACTCAATCTAATTTGAGTTTTCAGTTTCTCTTCTGGTCTATCCACAGTTTCACTTCCTTTCTTATTTTAATTCTTACTGTTTAATGATATTGGTGTATACAATTCACCCGTTCCATGAAAGAACTTCGTGAAAAATTCATAGTAACTGAGCCTTAAAGCCTGGATACCCGCCGACAGCCCTTCCAGGCCAATAACAAGAATATTCCCAAGCACTAAAATCGCTATATATCCGATCCCGGAGGTCATCTCAGCAAGTGAGAAAAAAGACATCATCAGACAAACATGAGCAATGCCAAGACCGGCGACTCGCATAAAAGACAATGTGTTAGAAAGATAACCGCTGAATATCTCTAAAAGTTCAACGACCCAACACATCAAAAAATTCATTATCATAACAGGACCAAACTTCTCGTCAGGTTGTCTGTGTTTAAAAAAGTGGTAAGGCTCCTTTATAAAAAGCAATATCGAAGGCAAACCAACAAGCAAAAACAACACGTTCCCCTCAGGAAACATTTTATAACCATGCAATACATAATAAAATGCGATATATGCTCCGCCTCCATAAATCCATCCGCCGAGAATCCCCCCCTTATCAAAGAACAGCTCACCCCATTGCCTGCTGCGGATCATATTGACCCAGTTGAAGAGCAATCCCAAAGCAATAACCATAATACCAAAATATATCGTGATCGCCAAAATGCTATAAACATCTTTGATCATGGAGCTTCCACTACTATGGCCTGCCACAACCCCATGAAAATCAAACCATATTGGTTTGAAAATAGTCATCCCAAAAAATGATCCGAAAAGCCCGCCGAAAACAACTGAAGAAAAACCACACCACACAATAAGCCAGCTCAGATTATACATACTTCTCTTCTGCTGGTTCTTCCGTAAAAAATACACGCTCAGAAAACCTAATAGCACCAAAACCAATCCCTGTCCGATATCAGCAAACATCAGCCCGAACATAGAAAGATAAATAGGCATCACAAAAGCAGTCGGATCAATCGTGCCGTACTTTGGAATACCGAAATTGCTGACTAACATCTGGAAAGGCTCAAGAAACTTCGGGTTTTTCAGCTGAACCGGAACACCGTCACCAATTATTGTCTTACTGCCGGCACCGTTCCATTCCAGATAACAATGACCCTGGCAAGCCTCCGTAATCACCTTCGTCAACTTCGCTTTCCTGGATACCGGCAGCCAACCCGTAAAAACCATCGTCCGGGAAGACGATTCAAAATTAATCTGAATCCTGTTAAACAGTTCATTCACCCACAGGTTAACCCACGTCGCTTGCAGGCGTTCTACTTCAGACTTAATTATATCTTTCGCTTTAGTTTCGAGTTCTTTCTGTTCGACATTTAATTTTTCCAGCTTTGTCGATATTTCCCCGAAAACATTCTTGTTAACCGAATGCATCTGGTTTGACAGTTCAACTTCACTCCAGCCTGCCTTTACGAGCACCTTGTTAATTTCAGACTTATCTCTCTTCATCGAGATCAAAAAACGATGAGCCATATCACCCTCTATCGCCACCGCTGCGGAAAAAGACAGAAAATCCTTCAAACCATTTTCAAGCTGTTTCAGATTAGATACCGGCAGTTTTCCGATCTGCATCGAGATCAGTGCGCTTTTTGACGCTAGCTTAAAATCTGAAATATCCCTTCCATAAAGCTCCATCTGACGCTTAATATCTTCAAGCTTTAGTATTTCCTGATGTATTACTCTCTGTTTGTCACGCACCCCTTCTCGCTGTGCTGCGATCTGGTTAAGAAGATTATCTTCCTTTTTAATGTCAACACTAACACGATTGTTAATATCCGCATCTTCAGGAACCGAAGGAATAATACCAGCGGTATGCAGAAAACCTTCGATACGTTTTCTTAACTCCGATACCTCCGCCAAACGATCCTGATCAGCTGAGACACCATCCGGGCTTTTACCTTCGTACTCTGAAGTTTTTACGAACTGCATGCACCCTTCGCGAAGCAACGCTTCTGTCAATCGCTGAGAATCTCTTCCCAATGCAACACCAAACAACTGTACCATTTCCGTGGTAAACATCATATCATGCTCTCAATTCGTTCCGGTTCAACGCCATATTGTTTCGCGTTTAAAATCATCCTGATTTTTTTCAACTCTTCCTGCTTTAATATAAAATATGAAAATATAATTCCTATTGTAAACGGATAACCGGCAAGAATTTTTTGAACTTCGTGTTTAGTAATCCCCTGGAGCATCTGGCGAATAAGAAGCAGCCGGGAAACATTATCAGAAGTCTCAGAGCCAAGCAATACTGACAAACCGGGATACTTATTTTTGATCAAATCATGAAGTATATATTCGACATTATGCGCACTATACAACTGCCCTATCATTTCTTTTTTGAGATTAAAACCACCAGGTACGATAGTAGCCATAACTTCATCAAGTTCCAGACCATAAAAGCTTTTCAACCTGATAACCCAGTTTATATTCTGCAGATCGATCTCTACACCTGTCAGCCTGACCGCAATGTCACGATCCTTTTTATCCAGCTTATTAATACATTTGATAAGATTATCATAGTAAAAATGGTCAAACGCGATCTCCATCCGATAAAGAGACCCCCTTGACTCAACGGTATGGTAATATTTTTTGATTATTTGACAATAAGGCGTCCCTTCACAAACACCGACTATCTCGTCAAAGCTGTCAGCATTAACAATAATATCGATCGGTATATCGTGAATGATACGATCATACAATATGTAATGCACACCGGCATCTATCGACCGCTTACGTACTTTCCTGTCAAAATAAAGTCTGATAGCATTTTTAAGATTGTCGACCTCGAACTGATAAAGCAACGCCTCGATAAGCTCAGCAGAACTGCCATGAAGATATTTCCGGACATCTCTATAAATCTCAATTTCATCTTTCAACAGCTCAAGCTCTGCCTGTTTTATATCACCTGTACTTGAGTACACTCCCTCAAGATCTGCGAAAGGAGTATCTCGCAGAGCTGCCAGCGCTTCTTCAAGGCCGTGGGATTTAGCCAATTCGTGAAATAATTCATCAGGCAGGATCTTACTTATTCGCCCGCGAAGCTTTGCATTAATGAACGAGTATTTAGACAATGCACCTGCCATCAATCAGATTCCCTTTCACCGCCACCACTCAAAACGATACCTGCGATATCATCGATCAGCCCGTCTATTTTACCCGCATTTTCGCTTAAAAAAGCTTCTTTTCCCTGCTCAGCCTCCCTAAGCTTTTCTTCCCGGTAACGCTCAGCTTCTGTTCTTGCATCCTCAACCGTCGATTGTATCAACTCTCTGGCCTGGATGTTAGCACTATTAACCTGTTCAGCCACCTCTTTTTCAGCAGCCAAACGCATTTCAGAAGCCTCATTTCGCGCCTGTTTGAGTTCCAAGCCAACTTTTTCTTCAACTTCAAGCACTTCTTCAATTATTTTCTTCATTAAACGTACCTTAATATAGAAGAAATAATAAAATTAATATCCTCGTAAGTATACAGAATATCTTAGACTTGTCCAGAGACCTAATCTTTTTTCTTATAAACCCGAACGTAATCAACTTCGAACGCGCAAGGCAGCTGATTATCGTCTATCTCATCTCCCCAATAATGCAGACCACTGCCTAAGATTAAATACAATGGGCTCTTGGGAACTCGTTTGGGTAAAGTCGGCCCCGGATCATAATGCGTATAAAAAACGTAGTCATCAACGCAGAACCTCAGTTCGTTCGGCTCCCATTCAAGAGCATATATGTGAAATTCTTCCGCAAAATCAGGGACATTGCATGTCTTGCGACCAAGCGAGATGTGTTCCTCACCATAGCCGTTCCACTGAATATTACAACCTATCACACCATTAGGCTCATCCCCTCGCACATCAATATATTCCTGTATATCGATCTCCGCACCGGGATACCACGTATTAGCGTCATAAGCCATCAGCCAGAACGCGCCCCAGCCAGCTGGAACATCAGGTATTCTGCATCTCGCTTCAAATCTACCATAAGCCTGATCAAACTTATACGCAGACCGTATCTCGCCGCCGCAATACTCCTTATACCCCGTCGGGTCCTGCCAGCCCTGCTTAACAACCATCAAATTCAAAACACCATCTTCAAAAACCAGCAAATTAGGATCGGGCGGATGAGCAACCTGAATTTCTTCATCCCACGTACTCCAACTGCCGATCGTCCATTTTAGCGGATCAATTTCAGGGCCGTCAAATTCGTCTTGAAAAGTCAGCTCCCAGCCCTCTCTTTGCAGATTAGGATCAACTGGCTCATACGCATCAGCAAAAACACTATAATCGCGAAAATTCACATTCCCATCCTCATCAGCATCCGCCAAAGCATAATCACCCTCAAGCCACAGATCCGCAAGGATAGAAAGATCCCAACCATCGACAAACAAATCCATATTAAAATCAGCCGCATAAGCATCATTGTAATATGCCCGCTTAATCTCAGCCTGACTGAGCACCCGATCATAAATCCGAAAATCCTTTAGCCAACCCGACCACTGGTGCCAATTCGATTCAACCCCGCAAATCGCAAAACTCTCCACCCCCGCAATACTACCATTCAAAGGCTCACCAGCGGAATTAGCATCAGCGTGCGACCTCCGATTAGCATCAATAAATATTTGCATTAAAGGCCGAGAAACATCCTTCGTTAAAACATAATAATGCCAATCCCCCATACCAACATACGACTGATAGTTAGCATCATCAACATGCCAGATATAACCAACATCACTATTAGCCCCAGCCCGCCAAACGATCTGCCCATCCTGCGCAGGAAAATCCAAACCAAGCAGCATCTCCCCCTCAGAATTTCTACCAGTAAAAAGCCGATTCCTGCCCATCCGATTCAAAACATCATCTTTAGCCCAAAAAGATATCGTGATCTTATCATCAATATTTGAAAAAAGACTCTCAACCTGATTCGAGTCAAACACAACACCGCTCAATCCATTATTTTCACCAGTAAGATATATCCCACCATCCTGCCAACTATTACCACTTCCAACTGCCCCGTCAACTGCGCCAACACAATCCTCCGCGATTACACCAGCCGTCTCATCCAGCCGCCACCGCACAACCATCGGAACATAGTCCGCCCCTACCGCAACCCCAGCAACCAAAACCAACAACAACAAAATCAAACCACTCTTACACACCCATAACCTCATCAATAATAACAGATAAACACACTGTCCCACCATTATACCAAAAACCACCCCTTTAATAAAAACACTAAAAACCGTTAAACCAACTTTC
>CAYZEH010000073.1:0-12442 GCA_964477135.1 uncultured Pirellulales bacterium
CCGGCCTTTTGGAAGCTTTTAGATGTGTACCAATATTATTAAATTCCGCCGTCAAACATATATCGCTTTGCAGCGTTGTCGTTTCTAATAGCAAGATTGTGTTTTTTAACATGTCCGTTTTTCAATTTGATTTCATAAGGCACAAACCATCCGGGATAAGCACCCTTTTGAAATGGTTCTCCGATACTAATAATCTCCAGTCCCCCGAGATAATCCTTCATTCTCTCTGAATCCGGCCAGTATTTTTGAAACTCATCCCAGTTTTCTTCCGCGCATGCTGTGAACAATGCCTCAGCAACTTCCTTAGGAGTCATTTTCTTATACTTTTCATTATCATGGAGAACTTCGATTACATCCATTCCACCGGTAATGTTCCAACTGTCCGGGTGTATTTCGTCGTCTCCCGGCCGTACATATGGACCGGCCATGCCGAGCACCTTTTGTCCATCCGAGTTAATAATTTCAAGTTCACAAGTCACCTTAAAGCCGCGTTTAACCCAATACAGCTGTGGCTCAGCAAGGCCTATCGAGATAATTTTAGTAATATTGGCCTTAACAAAATTATTTTTAACGAATTCTTCCTGCATGCCTCCCATGATCAAACCCGCTTTTTTGTAATCCTTATCGATCAATGCCTGGTAGAACTGACGAACAGTTTCTTCTGCGGCCTGCTCATCAGTCATATCACCCTGAGGTACACCAATGAGCTGATTAAGCTGGTCGGATATCCATACATCGTCCGGAATCTCGTCTCCAAGAGAAAACATCTTTTCATTAATGGGAACATTATAGTCGTGAAATTCCGTCGTGGACAACAAAACATCCCCACTATCTTCGATACTATAAAATTCAATGTGAGTGATCAAATCTGTTGCCGGATTTATGTAGTATATTTCCTTTTTACCTTTAGTTTTAGAAGTTGAAATTACAATACCAGAACTTTGTTTTCCCTGTGGTTTTTGTATATCTATTTCAACTTCACCGGCCTTTTGTTTTTCAAGAAGTTGCTGCATTACTATTTTAGGCTGGCACTGCATCAGGAGACTTTGCATCCAATTTTCCACTTTTCTGGATTGGAGAATAAGAAATCCACCTTTATTTTTAAACCAGAGCTCCGTTCTTTCAGGTGTCCATGTGATAATTTTCGTTCCATCTTCTGTTTTAGGTAGACAGTATCTTGCTTTTATGACTCGGCCCGTTTCGTCCGATTGAATCCAGAATTCATTAGGCACCTCCCTGTCGGGTTTAAACTCCTTTATATATATAAATCTAATATTGTCATAGGCATCAATCACCCGATCAATGGCAAAAGCTGTTGGTGTTGAGGTTACAAAAATTGCTGTTACAAGTGATACTATAAGCAATACTGCTGCTGTAGAAAGTTTTGTAATTGGTTTATTCATAATTTTTCTCCATATAAACGGAATTGTTGTCATTTTTGTTTTGCTCTTCGCAAATGAAGAAAGGAATCGTGTTGTTGTTTTTTCCTGTAGTTTATTTAAGAAATCTTCGTCTGGCGAAGCTATCTTCTGGTTAACCGCGGACAGAAACAGAGAAAAACGCTTATCTTTTTGTTTTTTATTCCTTGCCTTCATAACCATGCCTTTCAACATTTAGTTCAGAGCTAACTACATTTCTGAAAACTTTGCGAAAAACTTTTCTTGCTCGTGCCAGCTTCGACCGTGTGGCAATTAGAGAACTATTCATCTCTTGAGCAATCTCTTTCGTTGCCAAGCCATCAACGTATTTAGCAAGCAGCAGCCTTTGATAATCTGATGGCAATTTAGTCAGGCTATATCTTACGAGTATTGCTAACTCACGTGACTCAAGTACATCCGGCGGTGCGTCGGCTTTGGAGTCAATCCAATCGGCTTTTTCGCCATCCAATGAAACCCACCACGACTGGGCTTGTTTAAGCCTGTTTCTTCGATTTTCCTTACGATAGTACAGAGCAATCTGATCTTTCGTAATTCTCCAAAGCCATGCCCATAGTGAGCCTCGGTGTGGATCAAAATTCTTGGCTGAGTCAGCTGCTGTAATAAAAACCTCTTGCACGATATCAGCTATAGCTGTTGAATCCGACCCCAAAGATCGAGCAACATTTATCCAAACTCGTTTTGAGTATATTTTGTACAACTTTATCCAAGCCTGGCGGTCACCTTGTTGCAGACCTTTTGCGATATCGCATTCTATCTTCTTATCCATTAGCTAACCTTATTGGGCACCCAAAATCATCGATGACTTAAGCCTTCTGTATATAATCTGCGCTCAAACCACAAAATGTATCGCAGAAAATCTATTATTTTCACTTTTCCATCAAAAACCAACTAAAAAGTCAACATTCTGACAGCAAATTAATGAAGAAATGTAGTTTTCGCAGTCTTTACGGGTATGGAGTTGCTCGCAACGCTGGAAACAATCGAAAGCCTGTTTCCAATATCGTATCTTGCTTATGATTCTTAGCTATTTTGCTTATAATACCCTTCAGGGTAATAAATTTCCGCGAATAAATCCATAACTTATTATCTTTGAGTTATTTACCCGCGGATAAACGGAAAAATTCAACTGGGATTAGTATAATAAGCTATCTTCACGGTTTTTTCTTGACCTGAGGGGGGCTTTTAAATTACAGTTGCGGGTTAATAGTTTTATAGAATATGTTATGATAGTGAGATTATGGCTGAAAAAATTGTAAAAATCGGACTTGTCGGATTTGGAACCGTTGGAAGCGGCGTAGCGAAAATAATCCTGGAAAACAATGACGAAATAGCCGCCAGGACTGGATTGCGTCTTGAGCTTGCTTGTGTGGTCGATAAAGACATCACAACAGCAAGAGTTATTACCCTGCCTGATGGTGTTTTGACTGATGATGTTGATAAGCTCCTGAACGATGATTCTATCGGCATTGCGATAGAACTCGTAGGCGGAACTACACTCGCAAAAGACCTGCAGGTCAAAATGCTCCAAAGCGGCAAACATGTCGTCACTGCTAACAAAGCACTATTGGCAAAATACGGTACGGAGCTTTGTCATACAGCAGCAGAAAATAATAAATGCATCGCCTTCGAGGCCAGTTGTGCAGGTGGAATCCCAATAGTTTCTGCTATCAGGACTTCATTAGCTGCTAATAATATCGAATCGATATACGGCATCGTAAATGGAACATGTAATTATATACTTTCAAACATGACCACCAAAAATGAAAACTTTGAAACAGCTTTAACACAAGCACAGGAAAAAGGCTACGCAGAAGCCGACCCAACGCTTGATATCAATGGCGGAGACAGCGCCCACAAACTTACAATACTTTCCTCGCTGGCTTTCGGCTACGAATTAAAACTCGAAGATGTTTACATAGAAGGAATAGAGGGGATTTCAAAAGACGATATCAACTACGGCGGAGAGATGGGCTACATCCTGAAACTATTGGCTATCGGTAAAAAAGACTCTGACGGCAAAGTCTCTCTTAAAGTTAAACCTTCCTTCATCGCTAAAGATAATTCCCTGGCAAAAGTTGACGGCTCTTTCAATGCGGTAAGTATTTTCGGCTCTGCAGTCGGACAGGTTACTTTTTACGGCAGAGGAGCAGGCATGATGCCGACAGCTTCGGCAGTAGTTGCAGATGTAATTGAAGTCGGTCTGGGCAACTCGGAAAAAACTTTCCGTGCAACTTCGCTAAAACCAAGAAAACAAGTTCTGCCGCTCATCAAAAAAGTTGGTGATACCGTAAGCAGATTCTATATACGAATGATGGTAAAAGATCAACCCGGCGGATTGGCAAGTTACAGCCAGGTACTCAGCAAACATGATATCAGCATTTCAGGCGTACTCCAGCATGAAGGCTCCGGCCCGGATAATACTGTACCCATAGTTATTACCACTCATCATGTGCGACAGCAGCAAATAACCGCGGCTATGGAAGACATGAAAGACCTTGATGTTGTAAGCGGCAAGCCCGTTTGCATAAGCATCGTAGATATGCCGGAGGATACAGATTGACAACTAAGTACGTTATAATAATACCGGATGGCGCAGCTGACGAACCTATTGAGCAGTTCGATAATCAAACAATTTTCGAAGCTGCTGATATTCCGAATATCGACATGATAAGCAAAACCGGCAGGCAGGGACTCGTCAGAACTGTCCCTGAAAACATGGAATCAGGCTCTGATGTCGCGCAGATGTCACTGTTAGGCTACGACCCGCTCAGATATTATACAGGCAGAGCTCCTATCGAAGCAGTAGCTCAGGATATAAAGCTATCCGATTCTGACTGGGTATTTCGGTGCAACCTCGTTACTATCGCTGATGCAAAAATGGTAGACCACAGCGCCGGTCATATCTCAACCGAAGAAGCTGCAAAGCTCATATCGGAATTGAACGAACAATTTGCAAACGAACAGATGCGATTTTATCCAGGCGTAAGCTATCGTCATTTATTGGTTATAAAAGATGTCAATTTTGACCTGGTGACATATCCGCCTCATGATCACATCGACGCACCAATAGAAAAAATACTCCCAAGAGGCAAAGGTGCCCAGCTTTTAACAGACCTTATGGCAAGATCACAGCAGCTATTCGCTGAACATGATATAAATAAGATAAGAAGAGACCTTGGTGAAAACCAGGTCAGTTCTATCTGGCTTTGGGGACATGGTAAAAAAACGGTAATGGAACGTTTCAGCAAGCGATATGGAATCAAAGGTGCAACGATAACAGCTGTCGATCTGGTTAGAGGCCTATCAAAACTAATCGGCTTTGACCTGATTGATGTCGAAGGAGCAACTGGTTTTGTTGATACGAACTATCATGGTAAAGCACAAGCTGCGATAGATGCTCTGGAAACACATGACCTTGTACTTATTCATGTCGAAGGTCCTGATGAAGCAAGCCATAACGGCAACGCTGAACAAAAGAAAAAAGCTGTAGAGCTGATCGACAAACATATTGTGGGCCCGGTTTATCAGGCTCTGCAAAAATATGACCAGTGGCGAATTCTTGTCATGCCGGATCACCCTACCCCGATAAACACCAAAGCTCATTCACTTGAACCGGTACCTTTCGCAATGGCAGGAACGAATGTCAGCGGCAGTATAAATGAAGTATTCAGTGAAGCCTTTGCCGCCAAGTCGGGTTTTAAAATAAACAAAGGTCACGAATTAATGGAATATTTTTTAAAAAGCGGAATGAACATATAAAAATTTTTACAGGCGTTTAATTATGGCAATAATTGTACAAAAATTTGGAGGGACATCACTCGCCAACGCTGAAATGATCCGTGCCGCTGCCGGAAGAACTATCGAGGCAGTGAAAAAGGGTTACCAGGTTGTTGTTGTCGCTTCTGCAAGGGGAAAACAAACTGACCAGCTTGTCGCTGATGCGTTGGAATTGAACCCGGATCCTTCTCCAAGAGAAATGGATCAGCTGTTGCACACCGGTGAAATACAAACCGTCGCACTGTATGCAATGGCTCTTGACCAAATGGGCTATGACGCGATAAGCCTGACAGGCTATCAAATCAGAATGGTCACAGACAACAATCATTCAAAAGCCCGAATCAAAAGTATCGATGCAGACCGTATGTACAAGTATATCAACCAGGGCAAAATTGTGCTTATAGCTGGTTTCCAGGGCATCAATGACGAAGAGCATGTCACAACCCTCGGCAGAGGAGGCTCAGATACAACTGCTGTAGCTATCGCAGCTGTGTTAGACGCTGACGTGTGCGAAATATATACCGATGTCGACGGCATTCATACGGCAGACCCGAGAATCTTCGAAGATGCCGCTAAGATAGATCAGATCAGCTACGATGAAATGCTCGAAATGGCATCGCTCGGTGCCGGGGTTATGCACGGCAGAAGCATTGAATTCGGAAAAAACTATAACGTAAAAATTCACGTACGAAGCAGTAGTGAAGATAAAGAAGGAACAATAATTACTCATGAGGTACCACAAATGGAAGATATAGTGGTTTCAGGCGCAACTATTCAGAAAGATTTGGCAAAGGTCAGTATTATCGGTGTCGATAACAAACCGGGCAATGCTGCCAGAATTTTCTCAGCGCTGGCAAATGCACAAGTAGTCATCAGTGACATTATCCAAACAGAGATCAGCGATGATAAGGCGAACCTGTCTTTTACAACATCCGCTTCTGATCTCAAAGATGCGGAAAAAGCAATTGATTCAATGAAAAAAGATTTGAATTTCGATAATATTTTTGTTCGTGATGACATTGTCGAAATCTCAGTAGTCGGTGTAGGAATGAGAACACACTATGGCGTTGCTGATAAAATGTTCAGCGCACTTGCAAAAGAAGAAATCAATATCGACTCTATTACTACAAGTGAAATATGCATAAGCTGTATTGTCGACGAAGATCAGGGGCAAAAAGCCCTTATAGCGGTATGCAGAGCATTTGACCTGGATAAACCAGCAGAAAAGAGAATTACTAAAGGCTGAAATTCTTTTGTCCGGACAAAAGAAAAAACGATATGCGATGAGCAGGCGCAGACGAAACATCATATTCGTCTGTTGTCTGCTTTTTATTTTCGCACTAATCAGTTCAGATCACCTGCACTATTCAATAACACATTCCCGGTCAAAAACTGAGCCTTCTGCCAGCAATGATTTTAAAAAATATCACCTTAAAACTTTTAAAGTAATAAATGTTGTCGATGGCGACACAATAGATATCGATATTACTGACTACCAAAACGATCACACAAGAATCAGACTTTGGGGAGTAGACACCCCTGAAACAAAAAACACGAAAACGGGCATTATGTATTTTGGCCCGCAAGCATCAGAATTTACAATCCAAAAGACTCTCGGCCAAAACGTAATCCTCCTCCTCGACCCAACCAGGCCTAACAGGGGTAAATACAAAAGACTCTTAGCCTACGTTCAATTGCAGGACGAAACAATACTGAATGAATTGCTGATAAGTCAGGGCTTTGCTTATATGGATCTTCGGTTTGACTTTGCCTACAAAAACAAATACAGACAACTTCAGGCACTGGCAATAAGTCAGAAAAGAGGATTATGGAAACAGGTGAAACGCCAACAGCTGCCTCAATGGCTCCAAAAAATGCAGCCTGACCTGCTATCCCCTTAAGGGTAGTAAATGCCCGCGAATAAATCTGTAACTTGTTATTTTAAAATTATTTACCCGCGGATAAACGGTAAAATTAAATTGGGACCAGTATAAAAACAAAAAACTAATGTCTGTGTCAAAGGTTATATTCTTTTATCTTGCGATAAAGAGTTCTTTCCCCGATACCAAGTATTTTAGCAGCTTTCTCACGATTATTTTCAGTTTTGGCTAAAGTATCAATTATCGCCTGCTTTTCAAGTTCATTCAAAGGCACACCACCAAGGTCACCGCTAACCCTTGCACCGGCTGTCAATAAGGGTCTTTGCTGATATATCTCAGGCGGCAAATCCTGAACATCAATCTTTTCCCGATCGCACATAACCACCATTATTTTCACACAATTTCTAAGCTGGCGAATATTACCAGGCCAACTATGATTACATAAGATCATAAGCGCGGTATCTGTTATGCTTTTAACATTTGAACCGATCTCATCGGCAGAGCCTTTAATAAAATAATGCACCAGTTCAGGAATATCCTGAGTGCGTTGGGCCAAATTAGGCAAAGTCACACTGACGCCTTTAATTCGGAAATAGAGATCCTGTCTGAATTTATTATCTTCTATTATTTTAGTCAGGTCACGGTTAGTCGCGCTGATTATCCGCACATCTACAACAACAGGCTTATGACCGCCGACGGGGACAACCACACCATCTTCTAAAACCCGAAGAAGCTTCGCCTGCATATTCATCGGCATATCACCTATTTCATCAAGAAAAAGTGTCCCTTTGTCTGAAAGCTCGAAAAGCCCTTTCCTGTCGGTTGCAGCACCAGTAAATGCCCCTTTGACATGACCAAAAAGTTCGCTCTCAAGCAGAGACTCACTCAAGCCCGCACAGTTAATAGGCATAAATGCTTTGCCGGCACGATTGGAATTTTTGTGCACCGCTTTGGCTAAAAGTTCTTTCCCTGTGCCCGAATCACCCTCAATTAAAACCGATATATTAGTCTTTGCAACACGTCTGAGAACCTCAAAAATACCATTCACAGCTTTGTCGCTGCCTCGTATCCCCTCAAATATAAACTGATCGGTTATGATTTTTTTATCGCGTACAGGCTCTGCTTTTTTGAAAGGCTGCCTGCGACAAATCTGTTTAACAACGCTTCTAAGCTGATCAATATCTATAGGCTTAACAAGATAATCATAAGCACCACGTTTAATAGCATCCTTACAAGTTTCAATACTTGCATAAGCAGTTATCAACACAACCTCTGTTGCCGGGTTATGTTTTTTAGCTTCATTAAGAACGTCAAGCCCATCGATATTATCACCCAGCTTGAGGTCGGTAATAACAATATCCACTTTTTCCGTTCGAACTATCTCAAGAGCATCTTTGCCGTTATAAACCGCTATAGCTTTGGCGCAGTGATTCTCAAGTGACTCAGCTATTCCGTCAGCATGGTCACGCTCATCATCAACAACTAATATAACACTGTCTTCATTCATAGCAAATCTTCTCAGGAACAAACAGGCAACTCGATCAAAAACGAAGTCCCCTTACCCACCTGACTGGTTACCGAAATCGAACCTTTATGCAGCTCGACTATTTTTTTAGTAGTCGCAAGCCCAAGACCGCTGCCATGTCGACGCGATGAATAATAAGTATCAAAAAGATGTCCAAGCCTATCAGCTGCAATACCGCAACCCGTATCACTTATGTCTATAACAGCTTTGTCATCCTTTTTATAAGTCCTTACTATTAATTCCCCACCATTATCCATTGCCTGCTGGGCATTAATAAATAAATTCAATACCGACTGTTTTAACATATTTTCGTCGATCCTGCAAATCAGTTTTTCTCCTGATAACCCCTGTCTGATAGTGACATTATGGCTATATGCCTGTGAAGTGAAAAAATCTACCATGTCACTAATAAGATTATTAACATCAACCGAAACCAGATTCGGCGCCATCCCATCCGCATAACACAGAAAATCATTAAGTATCTGCTCAAGCCTGTCAGCTTCTTTGTGTACAACTGCCAGTTTCCTGATCGACCTTGAAAAATCTCCCGTTTTCGATGCCTGATTAGCCAAATCTTCGCTTATAAGCTGTAAATTTACCTTTATCGTGGAAAGCGGATTTTTAATTTCATGGGCTATTCCACCTGTAACCTTACCTAACTCTGCGAGTTTTTTTGCCTGACTATCGTCCTGACTTGCAACGGCTGAACGTTTTTTGATAAAATAAAAAGCGACAGCCATAACAGCAATTATCAATCCTGTAATAAATCCTGTCATAAACTGTCGCATTTAATCACCTTATAAACACACAGCCGGGTTTTCAACAAAACCCAAAACATTATCAGTCTTTTTGGTTGTCATCGTCTTTTTGGTTGTCATCGTCTTTTTCGTTGTCACCGTCTTTTTTGTTGTCATCGTCTTTTTTGGCTTGCTTTTCAGCTTCAATAATAGCTGCTTTGCATGAAAGTTTCAATCTGCCCTGATCGTCTATCAATATCAATTTAACATCGATAAGATCACCGACCTTGCAGACATCCTCAACATTCTTCACATAGCTATTGCTCAATTCGCTGATATGACAAAGACCTTCAAGTCCCGGAGCTATTTCAACAAAGACACCAAAATCTTTAACTGATACGATTTTAGAATCTTTATATACTTTACCGACCTTAGGCGGAGTAGTCATAGCTTCAATAATATCTCTGGCTTCGAGATATCCATCACCACCGACACAGCTTATAGCAATAGTGCCGTCTTCTTCGATCTCAATAACAGCACCGGTTTTTTCCTGTATGCCCTTTATCATTTTACCACCAGGGCCTATAACTTTTCCAATAAACTCAGGATCGATCTTAATGCTGGTAATCTTAGGAGCATAAACACTAAGATTTTCTTTAGGCTTATCAATAACACCTGTCATTACATCGAGAATCTTAATACGTATTTTCTTTGCCTGGGCTAATGCCTCAACCATCACATCGTGGGCAAGTCCCTCGGCCTTAATATCAAGCTGAATCGCTGTAATTCCGTCGACAGTACCAGCAACTTTAAAGTCCATCTCACCATAATGGTCTTCTTCACCAACAATATCTGTCAGCAATTTATAACCATTTTCATCGCTTATCATACCGATCGAGATGCCTGCAACAGGCTTAGCAAGTGGCACACCGGCATCCATCATCGCCAGGCAACCGCCGCAAACTGAAGCCATTGAGCTTGAGCCGTTAGATTCTGTAATATCAGAGTTGATCTTGATAGTATAAGGGAAATCTTCCTTACTTGGTTTCACCTGTTTTAATGCTTTTTTCGCTAATACGCCGTGACCTATTTCTCTTCTTCCGGGTCCCCTTACAGGCCTTACTTCACCAACTGAGAAAGGTGGGAAGTTATAGTGCAGCATGAAGTTTTCTGAATATTCTTCGACCAACCCATCAACGATCTGTGAATCTCTGCCTGTGCCAAGTGTAACAGTTACAAGTGCCTGGGTCTGGCCTCGAGTAAACAACGCTGAACCGTGAGCTCTCGGCAATACACCAACTTCACATTCAATCTGGCGAACTTCATCAAAAGCTCTACCATCTAATCTTATGCCTTCAAGCAGCAGCTTTTTTACTATTTCCCCCTGAATATCGTCAAGGATAGTCTTGACCATAGGAACGCCATAATTTTTAGCATCAGGTTCTTCACTTTTGCAATACTGCTCAATCACTTCGTTAAACAGTGCTTTGACTTCTTTGTTGCGCTGCTTCTTATCCACGATCTGTTTTAATTCACAGAGCTTATCTGATACCTGAGCTTCAATCTTCTCAGCCAATTCAGAGTCAACTTCTCTAAGAATAATTTCTTTTTCTACGCCAACTTTTTCCTGCAATTCGCTAATCAATTCGCAAATCTCACCAACGGCTTTGTGAGCCTGTGCAACAGCATCAGCAACTACATCTTCGGCGACTTGTTTAGCAGTAACTTCAATCATATTGATAGCTTCTTTGCGACCACCCAAAAGCAGATTCAGGTCAGCAGTTTCAAGCTGTTCGATTGTAGGATTGATCACAAATTCGCCGTCTACACGAGCGAACCTGCATGCACCAATAGGACCAATGAACGGTATCTTGCTTATTGTCAAAGCAGCACTTGCACCAATCATCGCTAATACATCAGGATCATTTTCGCCGTCAAAGCTCAAAACCTGTACCATTATCTGAACTTCCTGGAAATAACCTTCCGGGAACAATGGTCTGATGGGCCTATCGATCTGCCTTGCTGTTAATATTTCTTTCGTTGTGGGTCTGCCCTCACGTTTCATAAATCCGCCTGGGAACTTACCGGCAGCACTTAGCTTTTCTCTGTAATCAACACTCAGAGGGAAGAAGTCGATATCCTCAAATCTCGGCGCAGATGTCACTGCCGTAATCAGAACTATAGTTTCTCCATACTGAACAACTACCGCACCATCGGCTTGCCTGGCAATCTTACCTGTCTCAATAGACAGCGTTCGGCCTCCAATAGACCTTTCTACTTTCGTTACTTCAAACATTTAATTTCCTCTTTACAAGTATACACTTTGAATTTCTTATTGGCTCATCAAGCCATCCCTGACAGGCAAATACCAAAACAAAGTATAATTTAATTATTTTCTTAAACCAAGACGGGTTATGATAGATTTGTACCTCTTGGGGTCCTTCTTGTTTACATACTTAAGCAACGCAGACCTTGTCCCTACCATCTTTAACAATCCACGCCTTGAAGCATGATCTTTTCTATGAATTTTGAGATGTTCTGTAAGCTCATTAATTCTTTTTGTTAAAATAGCAACCTGAACTTCCGGCGACCCTGTATCGCCATCATGTGTCTCAAACTCTTTAATCACCTTCTGTTTTTCTTCTGTGTTCAACATCTTTGAAAAAACCTTTCTTTCATTACTCTTATATTTCCGGTATCCGCACAGGTACATTAAAGGCAAACTTGGAACAATCCAGGATACCGCCCAGACCGCCAGCAATAGTACGCCAAGTACCTTAAAATTCTAAACTTAAACAATTCAAGCCCGTAATTGTAATAGTCGAAATTGATAATTGCAAGGTTTTTATATCAGAAGAATTGAACTACGGCACAATCGGACTCAATAATACCCCAAAAACAACCTAAGTGCTTAAAAAGCAATTTTTCAAAAATTTACCTTTTTTCACCTTTTTTTCGGTTTTTTCACCTTTTTTGTGAAAAATAACAGGAAATAACGGTTTTTGAGCAAAAATAACGGTGGGTAAATCGGGGTTTTGTGGATTTTTGGGTTAAAAACGAGGATTATTTTTAAATTTTGGTGAA
>CAYZEH010000074.1:0-5202 GCA_964477135.1 uncultured Pirellulales bacterium
TTCTGAAATTTGTTAAAATCAGCTATAGTTCAAAAGAATAAAGAAACGGAGCTGGTCGTATGATATACAATAGTTATGGGCAAACTGGCAAAAAAGTCTCAGCCATCGGATTTGGCGGGATGAGGTTTGAAAAAGACAAGCTCGATGAATCAGCACAGATTGTAAAGGCAGCTTATGATTCGGGTATAAATTATTTTGATACCGCGCCGGCTTATGTTGATAGTGAGGAAGTTTTCGGAATAGCTTTTAAAGATATGCTCAAAACTCGTGAGCAAAAGCCCTTCTATGTCTCCACAAAATCGATGAAGGCCCAGCCCGGTGAAATTCGCAGAGATATTGAAACATCGCTGAAAAAAATGGGACTTGATTATATAGATTTTTATCACTGCTGGTGCATTTATACTCTTGACGGCTATTATGACAGAAAAACAAAAGGCGCCCTTGATGAATTTACCAAACTCAAAGATGAAGGCCTGATAAAACACGTCTGTGTCAGCACTCACACTAAAGGCAGCGATGTGAAGCCCTTACTTGAAGATTATCCTTTTGAGGGTATTTTAATGGGATATTCTGTTATGAATTTTGCATTTCGTCAACAAGGCCTGCAGGACGCCAGTGATATGGGCAGAGGGGTTGTGGTTATGAATCCTCTTGGAGGTGGACTTATTCCGCAGCATCCGGAGCTTTTTGATTTTGTTAAAACCAGGTCCGATGAAAGCGTTGTAGAGGCGGCATTGAGATTTCTACTCAACGATGATCGCATTACATCTGCGATTGTGGGCTTTAGCAATAAAGAGCATCTGGCTGAGGCGATCAGGGCTGTCGATGGATTTAACCCTATCGCTGAAAGTGAAATTGAAAGAATACATGATGATATAAGAGGGGCCTTCGGTAAGCTTTGTACGAGTTGCGGCTATTGTGATAAATGTCCACAGAAAATACCTGTGCCTAAAATGATGTTTGCATATAATCAATTAGCTTTGACGAAAAAGCCTGTCGAGATGGTGGATTATATTAATTGGCACTGGGGGATAGATCTGCATAGTGACATTTTTAGCAAATGTACTGAGTGTGGTCTTTGCGAAAAGCTTTGCACCCAGAAACTGCCTATAATAAAACGGCTTAAGGAAATAAGGATTGAAGTAGAAAAACACCTTGCTCAACCGGGCGATAAATAGTCAAAGCAGCAGGCTGACAATTATAGTAATCGTCAGCCCGTTTATGTGTAAGTAAAAAGTATTTTGACTTTTGAAGTTAGTCTACCAATGGTTCAAACTCGATAGCGACACCGATGTTAGCGTCTTTGAGCATGTTTCTGCGTTCTACGCGTACCACTCTGCCGGTTTTTATACGTGCAAAGCTGCCTTTTTCCATAGCCAATGCTTCAGTTCTTGGAAAATTGATTTCGACGATACTTCCATTGCGAACAGGAGTGGTCATTGGAAAATTAATAAAAACACCGGTTTTGCTGATGTTCGAGCTTTTTCCGTTGAAGAATCTGTTTGCTTCCGGCAGCCACATACTTATAGGCCAGGAAAGGTTTGTTCTTATATCGCTACGCTGTTCAACTAATGTATCAACTACAGTTTCCATATTTATCATTCTCCTATTTAAAGTCGTTCCATCAATATTTTTAATTATCGGCTATGTTAATTTAGTTAGTTTAGGGTATTTGGTGAAAATAGGCTTTTTTAGGTGAAGTTTTTTAGTTTTTACGATTGGGAGACAATTAATGAAATTATTATCGGAAGTCGAAGTGAAAATTTTTTGAGTAAAAAAAACAAAATTGCTCAAGTTGCTTAAACTATCTATTTTAACGTGAGCTTTGGGGAGGGGATTTAATGGTTATTGCCAAGGCCTTAGTTGACAATTATCGGTTGTGGGCGTATGATTAAAAGGGATTTTTTTATTTGTTCCGGAGTTGAAAAATATGGCTAAACAAGAAAAAAGCTGGGAAAAAAGGCTTAAGGGCAAAACAGATGAACTGGCGGTAGATTTTGTGGAGTCTTTGTCTTATGACGTTCGGCTTTACAAATATGATATCCGGGGGTCGATCGCCCATGCAAAAATGCTTTCTGAGCAGAGGCTTATTACGAAGTCTGAGTTTGGACAGATCAAGCGAGGCCTTTCACAGATCGCAGAGCAGATAGAATCGGGCAAGTTTAAATTTAACAAAACTCAGGAAGATATTCACATGGCAGTTGAGGCAGCACTTGTTAAGTTGATTGGCGACCCCGGTAAGAAATTGCATACCGGAAGAAGCAGAAATGACCAGGTTGCGACAGATATCCGTTTGTGGATGAGAGACGAGATAGCTGTTCTCCAGGCCAAAATAAACAAACTACAGAAAGCATTTGTGAAACTTGCGGGCTGTTATACAGAAAATATTATGCCGAGTTATACACATATGCAAAGAGCGCAACCGGTTGTTATTGCAGCCTACCTGCTTAGTTTTGTCGAACAGCTTGAAAGAGATATTGTCAGGCTTGGCAATTGCAGCAGGGGACTTAATGTTTCTCCGCTTGGAAGCGGTGCTGTTGCCGGCAGTACTATCGCCATTGACAGGAAATCGACAGCAGCTGAGCTTGGTTTCGATTCGGTGACAGGCAATAGTATTGATTCTGTTTCTGACAGAGATTTTTGTGCGGAGTTTATTTTTGATTGTTCGCTGCTATCGGCTCATCTGTCAAAGCTTGCGGAGGACTGGATAATATATTCAACAAATGAGTTTAGTTTTATAACGATATCGGATACCTATTGCACATCATCGAGTATGATGCCTCAGAAACGTAATCCCGATATGCTGGAATTGATACGGGCCAAGACGGGCAGTATCTATGGTGCATTGATGGCGATGCTGACTATACTAAAAGCTCAGCCGAGTGGTTACAACAGGGACTTGCAGGAAGATAAGCTGCATGTATTCAAGGCCGGCGATACTGCGAAAGCTTGTGTCGATATGGCAGAGGCAATAGTATCTAATACGAAGTTTAATTACAGTCAGATTGAAGCAGGGCTCGACAAAGGCTTTCTTGATGCGACTGCATTGGCGGAATACCTGGTTGGCAAGGCTGTTCCTTTCAGAGATGCCCATGGTGTGGTAGGCTCTCTAGTTGCTTATTGCGAAGGGGCTGGTAAAAAATTGTCAGATTTGACCATTGATGAATTTAAAAAATACTGCGATAATATCGAAGATGATGTTTATAAAAGCCTTGGTGCTGTCAATGTTGCGGGCAGTTATGTAACCGAAGGCGCCGGCAGTGCTAAGCAAAGTAAAAAGCGTATCAATTACTGGAACAGAAGGCTTAACAAAAAATGAGCTCAGCAGAGGATAAAATAACCGATTGGTTTGCCAGGCAGAGCAAGCTTGATAATCGAAAGTTTCCTATCGGTATAGGCGACGATATGGCAATGATCGAGCTTGGCAGTGACAAGAGTATTCTTGTTACTACCGATATGTTGCTGGAAGGTGTGCATTTCGATCTTTCCAAAGCTACACTTGAGCAGGTTGGTTATAAAGCTATGGCGGTTAGTTTGAGTGATTGTGCGGCAATGGCTACAAAGCCTATCGGTGTGGTGGCGGCGGTGGCTTTGCCGGGCGATTATGGGGCAGATGAATTAAAGAAAATTCATAATGGGATAAACATCGCCGCTGAGAAATATAATTGTCCTTTGATAGGTGGTGACATTACCAGTTGGAAAACTGACGCGGGCTTTGCGATCAATATTACAATGTTCAGCTCCGTAGGTAATTGCAGACCTGTGAAACGCTCTGGTGCGCAAGTTGAGGATGTTATCTGTGTGACTGGATTTCTGGGGGGCAGCGATCTGGGCAAACATCTTGAATTTGAGCCGAGAGTTTTTGAAGCTTTAGAGATTACCTCTATGGTCAGGATTAATTCGATGATGGATTTGAGCGATGGACTGAGCAATGATTTGCCAAGAATATGCACTCAGAGCAAGGTAGGAGCTTTGATAGAGGAAAATAGATTACCTGTTTCAGCCCAGGCTATGAGCAAGGATGACTCGTTGGGGGCAGTTTTGAATGATGGCGAAGATTTTGAGTTGCTTTTTACGCTTTCTAAAGAAGACAGCGAAAAACTTTTTGAAAATTGGGAAGGTGATCTGGTAATTACGCCTATCGGTGAGATCACAAGTACCGGCATAGTCGAAATGCAAACAGCTTGCGGGTTGATAGTAACATTGAAGCAAAAGGGGTATGACCATCTTGGCAGTGGCAATGGAGTTTAATATTGTTACCACCTCAACAGCTGAAACTATTGAGCTTGGCAGGAAGTTCGGACAGCAGCTAAAGGGCGGTGAGATTATCTGTCTTATCGGAACATTGGGCTCAGGTAAGACACACCTTATTAAAGGTATAGCCGATGGCGCAGGTGTTGACGAGAGCGAAACGAACGTTAACAGCCCGACATTTGTATTGGTAAATGAGTACCAGGGTAGGTTTGATATCTATCATATAGATGCTTACAGGCTTGAATCGATCGAGGAATTTGAGCGGATAGGGTTCGATGATTTTTGTTATCGCAGCTCCGTAGTATTAATTGAATGGGCCGATAAAATTATGCCGGCTTTAAATCAGCGAGACTGCATAGTGATCAAGCTTAAGCACGAAGGTCAAAATAAAAGAAGTTTACATTTCAAAAATATTTCATCTGACATAACTCTTTAGTTCAACGGGTTGTAAACCACGACAAGACAGCAAGGCCGGTATTATAAGACGTTTTGGATAACGGTCTCTTTTGCAATCTCATTTCTGTTATTTTTTTTGTACTCTGAAATTTGGCAGTCATATCTTTTGTTTTTATGCTTAATATTAGACGTTTTAAAAGCCGTGTGAGCGGCAAAAGTGTAATTTGTAAATTTTTGAGCTGAAAACGAATATCATGAAAGTTTTGAAAAAGAAAGGTTGCTGTTTTTAAAGGAGGTTTATGACAGAAAATTTTTTAGTTTGTTTGGTTAAGTAAGGCGTCGATGTTGTCGATGCCTCGTGCAGTTTGAAATTTAATAGTTTGACGAAAAAATATTTTTTTAAACAAGGGGTACAAAAATGAAGGCAAAAAAAGGTTTTACATTAGTAGAAATTCTGATTGTAGTTGTAATTCTTGGTATTCTCGCGGCAATCGTGATTCCACAGTTCACGGATGCAAGTACAGAAGCTAAAGAAGCAAATCTGAAAAGTAC
>CAYZEH010000074.1:5302-7621 GCA_964477135.1 uncultured Pirellulales bacterium
CTACAGGTTGGTACTTTAATACTGATACAGGTCGTTTTGGTGCAAACGACTCACGTAATTGCGATGATGCAGATCTTACAGAGCATGCAGCCCTGTAATATTGCTTAAGTCTGCATCAGTATAAATGCGAAATTAAAGCTGACCGGTTTTAGGCGAGAGGGCCTTAGCTGGTCAGCTTTTTTTATGTTTTCTTTGCAGCCTAAAAAGCTGAACTAAAATTATATAATTATGAAAATCTTAAATTCTAAAAAACATAAAGGGTTTTCCCTGGTTGAGTCTATGATAGCGTTAGTAATTTTAGGCTTTGCTGCTTCGGCTGTTGTTGTGCCTTTTTCCAGCGGTTCAAAAGTCCGCGCTGAGGGGATGAGAAGGACATTAGCGGCTTGCCTTGCCAGTAATATGATGGAGCAGGTTCTAAATACAGATTTTGATAACATCATAAGTACTTATAACTATTCTGAGTCTAAAGGCCAGGTAAAGAACTATCAAGGCAATAATTTTACCGATTCGAGGTATTCTAAATTCAGCAGAAAAGTCGGTAGTCAGCAAGTTTATGTATCTCAGGAAGACGGCAGCTTCGATGCAAAGTTTATCCGTGTTACTGTGGCAGTGTATTATGACGGCCTTGAGATGGTGACGATCAACAGGTTAATAAGTGAATAATATTTGAAAGTGATTAAGGTTTTGAAAAAAAACAGAAGACAATTTAAAGGCTTTACGATGGTAGAGTTGATGATAGCGATAGTTATCACCGGTTTTATTACCTCTGCGGCAGCTACGCTTGCATTTGCATTTAGCAGTGCAAATACCTCTTCTGATGAAATAAGTGTTACACAGGCACAGGTTAGATTTGCGAGTTTGCGTTTAAAAGAATTAATCAGCCAAAGTAAACTGGTATGTGCCAAGACAGCCAATGACCTGGTTGTATGGAGTAGGGACATAAACAGGGACAATGACATAAATGTTGAAGAGGTTATCTATATTGAGACCGGTCCAGGTAATGATTATATTCAATTGCTTGAGTTTAAATCAGCAGAGGCTTGGCTGGTAAGTGGTTTCGGCAGTTCGAATAAGATAGGTGACCTTTCGCTTTACGATGTTAAGTCTTCTTTTGTGGCCGGAACTGATAATTCTCGCACAAGATTGATAACATCCTGCAGTAATGTCATTTTTTCGCTGGATAAACCCGCTCCGAACACGAAGTTTGTGAGTATTTCTTTTGATATTGAAGTTAATGGTATTAATCAGAATTATCAGATAAATGCGAAATTAAAATGCTGGGCAGACAATCTGATTAGTAGTTCAGGTATTCTTGTCTCTGACGATGATTAGTAAATATACTGATCCCAATTGAATTTTTCCGTTTATCCGCGGGTATCCCGATATATATCGGGATCTTACCCTTAAGGGTATAATTATGAATATAGTTAAGAAAAAACATAACAGGTCGGGTGTTGTATTGCTGGTTATCCTGTTTATCGTGATGACGGTGACAGTGGTGTCGCTGGGTTTTATAGCTCGAAGCGATGTTGAGCTTAGCTGTGGTGTTAATATGGCTTTGAAAAGCCAGATGGATTATCTCGCTCAGTCGGGCTTAGAACATGCCAGGGGGATTATACTCAACCCACAGGATGTAAATGATGACTACTGGAAAGGTAGTACTGAATTACAGCTTGATAATAGCAGTGATGATTATTATGATATTTCGATTTTACGAACAGGCTATCGTAATTACCAGATCCAAAGTCAGGCCTATCGATCTCAAAACAGCCAACAGATAGGTTCGGGTAAACTTCAGGCAAATCTGCGTCTTGATCCTTGCATTGCGCTTAGAACAGGGGACAGTTGGTTCTCAAAAACAGGATGGATTATAAATGGTGATGTTTATGTTAAAGGTAACTTAGATGGTGTTGCAACTATAAATGGCGATGCGTTTGCAAAGGATGATATATATGCTACTGTGAATATATCAGGCAGTGAGAATGGAGATGTGGCTGTTGAAACAATACCATTTCCCAATTTAGATGATGCATATTTCAAAGATTCTTATTACATAGGCAGCGATAGCTATTCTCCATATATAATTAATAAATCTGTACCGTTGGTTGGCAGTTTCTGGACTTCAGTCAGTAATCCTGCGGGTGTTTGTTATTGTGATGGTAATCTTATCATTGCCAGTGATACATTAATCTATGGTACTTTGGTTGTTCATGGCGATTTGACAATTGATGGAACAAATATTCAAATTTCAGCAACGAAGAATTTCCCCGCTCTTATTGTGACAGGAAAGCTTAAATTAGTAAGTTACAGCCAGTCACA
>CAYZEH010000074.1:7721-12392 GCA_964477135.1 uncultured Pirellulales bacterium
GTGCCGGCGGAGCATTTTATAAAAGCATTGAACGATACTGACAGTTTATAGGACTTGAACTTTTTTGGCTGAACAGACTTATCGGCCTAATAACAGTAAGATAAAAAAAAGAAGTAAGACATCGTTACAAGATACAAATTATTTTACATCGAAGTAAGAAATATCAATTCACGTAGTTTTTTGAAAATGGCTGTTTTTCGGGCTGTTAATTGACGCAGGTATTACCGATTTTACCGGTTGTATTAAGTTTGTTGTTAATGGCGGTTAGACTTGCAGCTGATTGTTTTAACAAGCTTATTTTTTAACGTCTGATAACCATAACTCTGTTCTTAATAGGTTTATTGGTAGTTAAGGCAGAGCTTGAAGCGGTCGAAAAATGTAAGGTAAATGTTTTGTTACTATTAATTTTGTGAAAATAAAGTAATGGAAATTAAAAGCAGTGACAATTTGGTGCAGGGTGTATGCTTGCATAATGCCTTTGCAAAAGATACCTGGCTAAGAGGCTTTACGCTTATTGAGGTAATTATTGTGGTAGTAATAATCTCAATAGCAGCGGCAATGGTTGTGCCAATGATGAGTTCAGCTGATGATATTCAGCTTCGAAGCGCCGCTAATAAGTTAGCAGCAGATATCGAATATGCAAAGAGTATGGCTATCAGCAGGGGTGATTACTATACGGTTGTTTTCGATGAAACAGCAGAGAACTATGAGATTCAGGATAGTTCTGGTACAACAATAGACCATCCGGTCAGAAAAGATTTATATATAGAGCAGTTCGGCGGCACGAGCAGGCTTAGTAAGGTAGAGATTTCCGATGCTGATTTTGGTGGTGCCGATTCGGTTACCTTTGATTCTCTTGGTTGCCCCAACAGTTCTGGTACGGTAACTCTTGCTGCGGGTGATGATACGATATATGTGAATGTCGAGGCGGTTACGGGTTATATTTCTACTTCGAATTAATGGTGGATATATTTTGATGATAAGCTTTAAACTGAAAAATAAATGTTACAGGCCTATAGGATTAGACATTGGTCACGATTCTGTGAAAATGATACAGTTTGTGATCAGCGATGGTAGTGTGAGTGTTGCTGCTGCTGCTAAGGTTGCGATTGATAAGGATTTGTGTGGCGACAATTCTAAACATCAACAATTCATAGTATCATCAATTGACAAAATGCTCGCCAGTGGTAATTTTACAGGTAAAAATGTTGTTTCGTGTTTGCCTGGCGATGATGTAAAGATGACATCTTTGCGTTTGAATGAAACGGAAAGACTTCAGGCAGATACGGTACTTAAGAAAGAGATGGCAGATCGTTTTGATTTTGACCTGGATGAAGACCAGATCAACTATCTTGATGCCGGTCATGTAAAGCATGGCGATGAGATCAAGACCGAATATCTGATGTTCGCTGCTTACAATGATGTCATTAAAAATCATATCAATATGCTGGAGTTATGCTCTCTGAGACCAGTATCGATAGATATTGTGCCTTGTGCTCTGTTTAGAAATTTTGAGCGTTCTCTTCGCAGGACCGAAGATGTCGAGCGAACATCTGTTTTTATTGATATTGGTAGCAGGTTTACGACGGTTGTGTTCGGCAGGCGCGGTCAGATAAACTTTGTAAAGCAGATACCTGTGGGTTCTGAAAGGTTAAATCAGCAGATAGCTTCTAAG
The DNA here is from genome assembly GCA_964477135.1 of uncultured Pirellulales bacterium. Lineage (GTDB taxonomy): Bacteria > Planctomycetota > Phycisphaerae > Sedimentisphaerales > Anaerobacaceae > JAGLTN01. The sequence goes on from CAYZEH010000074.1 coordinate 9,397, forward strand.
CTTAATGTAAGTTTGGCCCAGGCGGATATTTTACGAAGCAGGCTTCAAAAAGAAAGACGGTTGCGGGACAACAGTCAGATTGAAAATAAACTCGATGCTTCAAGCAGACAGGTGTTAATTGATGCAATAAGTTTTGTGGCTGAACAGCTCGCCAGGGAAGTGTCGCTTTGCTTTAAGTATTATACGGTTACATTCAGAGGCAAGAGGATTGAGAACGTTATTATTACTGGTGGTGGGGCTTATGAAAACATTTTGATTGGTGCTTTTAAGCGTTATCTGGCGGTTGATATAGAAATTGCAAAGCCTTTAAAGGGTTTTGAAATACTAAATGGTGCTTTTGATAATGAAGAAACTAAATCCTGTAGTGAATGGGCAGTAGCGGTAGGTCTGGGCATGAAAGGCTATGATCTGTCTAAGTGTAAGAATTAACGATTATGAAAGAAATAGATTTTTTACCAGCATGGTACAAGGATGACAGAAAACGTCAGATAGGCAGACGCACTCAGTATATTATACTCGGTGCGGTTTTTGCATTGATGATGATCTGGAATTTTGTAACGGTCAGTTCTGTTTCGACCGCCAATGCACAAGTTGAATCGTTAGTAGGGCAATTGCAGGATGCAAAAAGTGTATCAGGGCAATACTTCTCTCTGCAACAGGAGATCGATCAGCTAAAGCTCAAAGCAGATGTTGTTGAAATGATAGATTCTCATATTAATGTTGCTGCTACACTGGCTGAAATAACTTATTTGACCGGTGACAGGATAGCATTAAACAGGATTATATTAAAATCTGAACCCCTTGCTGGGGGCAACTTATTAAAGGGTAATGCTATAAGGTCAGCGGGTAGTTACTCAAAGACCAAAGCGGAAGGAAAGCTTGGGAAAAGCAGGTTTAGAATAATTGTGAGCGGAGTAGCCTGTGATGCCACTAATGTAGCGGAGTTAATAGTCAGGCTTGAGAATTCGCCATATTTCAGTCAGGTGATACCTTCTTACTCAAGAAATAAGCAGATAACAGATAAGGCTTCGAATATGTCAAAGCAATACCAGATAAGTGAATTTGAAATCAGCTGTTACCTGGCTAATTATAAAGAAAAAGATAACCAGGACTCCTCAAAAACAAGTTCTGGACAAGGGAATTTGTAATGAATTATTTACGCCAAAGAAAACAATTAGTGATATTTATAATCGCGGCTTTGATCGTCGGCGGGTTTGTGTTTTTACGTTATTTGCCCTTAAATAAAAAAATAGCACAGATACACGAGATGCAGCAACAGCAAGTATCTGTTATTGAAAAGGCTGATGTTGAGGAAACAAAATTTGCGGCTTTACAACAGCAAAGAGATTCTGTTTTAAAGCTGCTCAAGAATTATGACCGGAATATTCCTGTTGACAGGGATCTTGGTGGGTTTCTGCAGGAAATAGCAGATATGATGAATACCGCTGAGCTTGCCGAACAGTTTGTTGAACCAGGTCAGGAACGGCAAGAAAAAAAGCTGATTAGCATCCCTATTAATATGCAGTGCAAGGGGCGGTTCGAGCAGATATTTTTGTTTTTTCAATTGTTGCAGAATCTTGACAGGCAAATTCGTATCGAAGATGTGACGCTGACCAATAGTGGTGGTTATGATGGTTTGGTGAAAATGCAGACCAAGGCGGTTGTTTATTACAGGGGCCAATCCGGTTGAGGATAAAAATATGAAACATGCTTTGCAAAATAAAAATAGCACTGCCAATATAATTAACCAGTTGGTGGCAGAAAAGAAAAAAGTGGCTATGGCTTTAGGGCTTGTCGTCTTGATGACCATTATGTGGGTGAGAGTGCTTAGTAAAGATGGTCCTGATTCGGCAAATGCATCTGCAAATGTGCCAGGTGTAAACACTAAAAACCCCAAAAAGGCGGATAATGAAATGTGTTTTGTAGAGTTGCCGATTGTGGTGGGTAGGAATGATGTTTTAACGAAAAATGTTTTTGAAGTGAAAAACTGGCAGAGTTTTATGACAGGTTCGAATGTTGATTTAAATGAAATAAACAAAAATAAATCGATATTAGATGATGGTGAAAATAACAAGATCGAGATGGTGTCTAAAAATCTCAAATTGGATGCTATCGAGCTTGGTAGTAATCCTAAGGCTTTTATTAATGGTCGGCTCTTGTCGGCGGAAGATGAATTTGTTTTACGCATAGGCGAGAATGTTTTCCAGTGCCGGATAAAGGAAGTTGCAGAGAATCTGGTAGTTGTAGATTTCCAAGGTACTGATATTTCATTGAGGCTGACACAGAAAGTTGGATTTGAAAATTGAAAAACAAATACGCATTAAGTGATTTAAGCGTAAAAAAAAAATTATATAAAGAAAGCGTGGTAGTGGTATGTTAAAAAACAAAAGATTAAATAATATTAAAAAGTTGCTTGTGTGGTCTTTCGTAACGGTTGTTATGACAGCTATAGCGTTTGGCCAAGGCGACAAAAGCCCGTTGCAGAGTGTTTTAGCAAATGAAAGTGTTGATGCTAAGACAACAGAGGCACTAACAGGGGATGATCAGCTAACAGGTGACGTTGAGAGTACTGTTACTGTTGTTGCCCAGGTAGTGGAAGAAAAACCGGCTGATGTTGAGATTGTTATTGAAGAAGAACAAGGCTTTGCTGGCAGCAGTGATATCCAATCTATAAATTTTAAAAAGGATATGGGTATCAGGGATGCGCTTAGATTTCTGGCAGTCAAATACCAGAGAAATATCGTTCCTACTCCTAAAGTAGATGGTCAGTTGGCTTTTAACAGCCTGTATAATGTTTCATTTGATGAGGCAATGGAGGCTATACTTGGGACAAGCTTTAGATATGAGCAGAGCGGCAATCTGATAAAAGTTTATACAACTGATGAGTATAAGAAAATCAAAACCAACAAAGAGCGGATGGAGCACAAGGTTTTCACTTTATCTTATATCAGCGCAGCTGAGGCCTTGAAGCTTATTACACCGGTACTTAGCGGCTC
>CAYZEH010000075.1:0-12319 GCA_964477135.1 uncultured Pirellulales bacterium
ACAACTCTACAACCCAAACCCCTACACCATCTGTACGGTTTCGCAACGGAGCTTTCTCTGCACCAAAACTCCAAAAATCTCAGCCGAAAACCAAAAATCACCCCGAATTCACCGAAAAAAACAAAGAATCCTTGCTATTAACCCAAAAATCCACAAAACCCCGTTTTACCCCCTGTTATTTTTGCTCAAAAAGGGTCAAATCGTGGTCATTTTTATGAAAAAAAGGGAAAAAACCGAAAAAAAGGTGAATTTTTGAAAACCGATTTTGCCAAATCCACCCAAAAACATCAAAAAAACTACCAAAATGAATTATTAAATGCCTGCCTCCCTCAAATTTCCATCGCTCATTTTACACAAATGCGTAAAAAATCCCCGCAAATATGCACAAATAAACCAAATTCCACTCCCAAAATCACCCAAAAAACTGTTGAATTATCTCCGCTAATCGTTTATATTACAGGTTCGCACTTGTCAGCATAAGCATTGCTGGCAGGTGAAGTTTGTTATCTCAGGACTTAGAAAAACAGGAGAATATATGTCAGGACATTCGCACTGGGCAGGTATAAAACATAAAAAAGCAGCTAACGACGCCAAAAGAGGTAAGCTTTGGAGCAAGATCGCTCGTATTATTATCGTAGCAGCTAAAACAGGCGGCGGCGACCCCACGCAAAACCTGTCATTGCGATACGCAATAGATAAAGCCAAACAAGCCAACATGCCCAAAGATACCATCGAAAAGGCTGTCAAAAAAGGTACCGGCGAGCTTGGCAATATCGACTATGTAGAAGTCCTTTACGAAGGTTACGCTTCCGGCGGAGTTGCGATAATGGTCGAAGCCTTAACCGACAACCGCAACAGAACCGCACCGGAAATTAAAAAGATATTCGAAAAACGAGGCGGATCACTCGGCGCTACTGGCTGTGTACACTGGATGTTCGATAAAAAGGGGTTCATCGTTGTCAAGACTGACGCCTGCGAAGAAGACGACCTGATGGAAATAGCATTAGGCGCCGGCGCTGACGACATGGAAAATGTCGGCGAAGTCTACGAAATAACATGCGACCCGGCTGCATACAATCAGCTCAAAGACGCTTTAAAAGAAAAATCAATCGAAACCGAGATAGCTGAAATATCAATGGTTCCTCAAAACACCATCCCTGTCAGCGATATTGATACCGCTAAAAAAATCATCCATATGATGGAAGACTTCGATGACCACGACGATGTGCAGAACGTCTATGCGAATTTCGATATCCCGGACGAAATAATGAACCAGCTATCGGAATAACAGCAAGAGTTATTTCGGTATCAGCTGTTCGACTCTACTTTTAGCCTGGTCATACATATCTCTGCCGAGCCTGCTGACAACATCCCGACCCGGATACATTGTCTTGAATTGAACAACGAAGCTGTCTTCTATTTCAATTGCTTTGAGATATTGGGTTATCGCAAGATTTGTCATTTTAAGCTGATCAGCCACCCGGGCATATTTGAATCTTATCCTCGCGGAACCCGGATAAAGTTGGATAGCTTTTTCCGCATAGCCAAGAGCGATTTCAAGATTCTCTTCACGCAAATCGTCCTGGCCTTTTTGAGCGATCAAGGCATAAATGTCTACGAGTTTTTCGTAATTTTTATAATCAGCTGGGTCACGCTCTACAGCACGTCGGAAATTATCCGATGCTTTTGCCAAACTGCCCTGATTTTTAGCTGGATTTACATTATATTGATACATGAAAAACTTGCCGGACATCGATAATGCAACAGTATTCAGCGAATCAATCCGCGATGCTTTTTTCAACAACCTCGCACTGTTATAAGGCCTATCCACCGCAGTTTTAATCAAAGCATCAGCTTTTGCCGGTAAATAATAACCAAACATAAAGAACGCTAAAGTTAATATTATTATCGGAATTATTAAAACCAGTTTTATATATATCGACAGTTTTTTGCCGGTGCGTTTTTTTGTTTTGTTATTCAGATTCAGCGATATCAAGACAGCGATCATCACCCAAAGGGCTGTATAGACGGATGGTTCGAAGATGGCAAAGTCGATAAGGTTATGGATCAGAACAGCGATCACGCCACAGAAAATAGCAGCGGATGTCACCGAGTCGGTTTCGATTTCATCATTTTTCGCAGGGCTGGCAAACATGAGAAAGCCTATCACAAAAACCAGCACCGGCATAACATAGAGAACTATAATAACGTAAATCACCACGACAGCATCCTGCGAGGTAGTGTCGATTTTTAAAAGTATCGGTCTGACGATGAGCAAAGCTGCTGAGAGAATCACAAGATAAATAATATGTAACGTTTTGGCTGATTTTTTCTGACCCGAACTTTCGACAGGTTCGAGAGTTGATTTTGAGAGAGCTTTTTTTATTGGGAAAAACATCATAGCCAAAAATGCTAAAAGCCCGAAAATGCCAAACTGGGTTAATAATGACAGGATGAAATTATGCGGATCAGCAACAGTTTCCAGTGCCGCGGGGATTTTATATTGAGTGTAGTAATTAGCAAAATTACCAGGGCCGACACCAACCAGCCAATGATCGGCAATTAGCTGGACGGTGCTCTTCCAGTACTGCCAGCGGACGAGCATTGAGTTTCCGCCTGGTAATGTATCGTGTATTTGCCCATAGTAAACTACCGTGGTGACAGCGAGCAATAAAACTAATAAAGCTAAGATGATTATTTTTTTAGGGTTGGCTTTTACTATTTTCGGAAATTTCAAATATATCGCCAACATCAAAACGCCAACAAAAGCTGCCCCAACAGCACCTTTGCTTTTTGTTATTAATAGCCCTGCAACAACAACAGCAAATGCGACTACGACGGCGAAAAAAAGGTTTCTGTTTATTAAGCCAGCTTTGAATCTTTTTAAGCTATTGTAAAATAACGCAAAGGCTGCGAAAGATGCCAGTATAGAAAAAGAGCCTGCAGAGTTACTGGTCATGAAGAAGCCTTTGACACCTTTGGAGTATATTCGGTGCTCGAAGAGGAAGTGCTGAAAAGTGCCTTTGGTTATGCCTAATGGTCTGAGCATGCTTTCAGGGTCCTGCTGGTACTGCTGAATGGCCAGGTCGTTGCCGGAAAAGAACTGCTCAAAACACTGAACTGTTGAGAGAAAGCCCAAAGCTGCGATAACGATTAAGAGGAGTTTTACCTTTGCAGAGCGGTCTGCTATCTGAGTCAGCAGAACAGCCAACATTATCGGTGCGGCAAGAATCACAATACTGTTGATTGCGAGGCGCTTATTCGAGGCAAACCAGGCTGTGATGCTGGCAGCGATAAGAAATAAAACAAGCGGTATTTCTATTGCGGTAAAACGATAACTAACTTTGGCTAAGAGAATCAATCGGCAAAACCAAAAAGCGAATAGTATTATCAGAACGAATGAAAAAGTCAGACTTACAACAATCGAACTTAAGTGAGGCGTTATTGAAGATGACTGGACGTTTATACCCTCGGTGAAAGTTGCTCTCAGTGCAATTATACACAGACAGGCTGAGAATATCAGCCCGGTGATGAAGCTTTTAGTATTTGTGCTTTCCAAATTTGTTTTATTTTTTATCATTTTGATTGCTTGGCAGTTGATTCGAGAATCGCAATTATCGCAAGTATCATGAATGTCTGTAGGAATATTAAAACTGCGCCGATAAGATTTACCTGATAGAGAAAAACCGCGCCAAGACCCGTGCAAACAGTCGCAAGGTATAGCGTTAAGACTACCTGTGTATCTGATAGGCCTCTGCGTTTCAGGCGGTGAGAAAAATGCTGAGTATCACCTACGAAAGGACTTTTACCCTGACTGATTCTGAGTATCGTTACGCTGATGAAATCATAAAAAGGCACTGCCATGATTATCAGGGGCATAAGGATTGGATACCAGTTTTCGTTCTGGGCCTGGTTGTAATAGGTGGTCTTCAGCGTTAAAGTCGCGAGGAAGAAGCCTATTACTAATGAGCCTGCATCGCCCATGAAAATTTTTGCGGGCGGAAAGTTGAAAATAAGAAAGCCTAACAATACCGCGATGAATATCAACGTCATAATGCTGATAAAAATCTGACCATGAAGGACAGCAGAAGTTAGCAGGATCGAGCTTACTATTGCAGCGATCCCCACAGAGGCGCCATCCATGTTATCAAGGAAGTTGAACGAGTTTATAACAAATGTTATCCACAGGGCAGAGATGACAGAGGTTATTATTCTGCTTTCGATGAAGAACTCGACTCGGACATCAGCGACAAATGCCGCAATGAATGCTACTGTCAGCTGGACAATCAGTTTGAAGAATGGGCTGAGGTGTTTTTTGTCATCGTAGAAACCGACAGCAAATAAGGCTGTCATACAGGCTAAGATAACCAGCAACTGAGGGACTTTGTCGAGAAAGCCCGCAATGTGGATGATTACGGATTCATCGAAATATCTGCTGAGTTCGGTTGTGAGGAAAAACTTAACCACGATCATCGAATCAATTAAAACAGCAGCTAATGAGGCGAAGATCGCAATGCCTCCGCCAAGGGCTATTATGTTCTGGTTGTATCTATCCGGCGATGGTGCTGAGACAAAGCCAGCATTTATGGATCTTTTTCTGACGACAGCGGTTAGTATCGCTGAGGTAAAAAACGAAGCTATGAATAACCCTGCTGTGATTGTTATTAGTGTCACGATTTAAGTTGCTCCAATAAACGAATTCTCACTTTGCTCAAAAACCCCTGGTAATGCTGAGTTTGATAATCGGGATAGGTCCAATCGAAGCAACGCCATCGTTTTTTATCATAGATCAGCGTAACTTCAGCATACATATTATCGCCTATGTATATACGATGAGAGAAATTTTTTGTTGACGCTAAAATCAGTTTTGAAGGCTCGATCAGACCGGGGTCCAAATTTACCGGCCTGGGTAGATCATCTCTTAGTGTTTTTGTGAGTGTTTTTTCGAGTTCATTGGTGCGGTGCTTTATTTGGGCAAGTTCTCCCGGATCGATAAGTTTATCGATAGCAACGAATTGCCTTAATGGTTCGGTGCCTATCTCTTTTACATAATAATCGGTCTGCGTAAAAGACCAGGTATCGCTAACAAGGTCGAAATCGCCGAACTTGGCTTTCAAAGTTTCGAGAGCTTTTGTCAGGCATTGCTCATCAGCAGCGAGAATGCCTATAATGAGCTTTACAGGCTGAACTGGATTTATCTGCCACATGGCTATCCTTATATACTGATCCTAATTGAATTTTACCTTAAGTGTATAATTCAGCTTTCATTGCTTTTACCATTTCGACGACTTTTTCTACTGCTGCTGCGATATCAACTTTGCTGCTATCGGATTCGCTGCGCAGTTTTATTTCTACATTCCCATCAGCGATCGATCTTTTGCCTATGGTTACTCGCAGCGGTATGCCAATGAGGTCGGCATCTTTGAATTTAACTCCGCCTCTTGCGTCACGGTCATCCCACAACACTTCGATACCGGAAGCTTCGAGGTCATCATGGATTTTTTGAGCAACAGATGTTATTTCGTCATCATCTCCAATTGAGGTAATCATTACTTCGAAAGGCGCAATAGTTATTGGCCAGATTATTCCGTTTTTATCGTAGCCTGCTTCGATGGCTGACGCGATTATTCTGTTTATACCTATGCCGTAACAACCCATAGTGCATATCTGTTCCTTGCCGTTTTCATCGAGGAATTTTGCGCCCATTTTTGAGCTGTACTTTGTACCGAGTTTGAAGACCTGCCCTACTTCTATACCTCTTTTGAAGAGCAGTTTTTTGCCCTGGTAGGTGTCACCTTCGACTGCGTTTCTTATGTCTGTTATTTCAATGTTGTCGCCTTCGAGTGGGAAGTCGCGCCCAGGAACAACGCCTTTGACATGGCAATCGGTTTTGTTTGCACCGGCTACTGCGACCTGCATTGCAGCGACGGAATGGTCGATGAAAATTTTGTCAACTTTTTCAGCCAACCCTATCGGCCCCGCAAAACCTACTTTCGCGGATGTTACTTTTTCTATGGTTGCTTCATCGGCAAGAACAGTATGGACACCTTTCAGGGCCTGAGTTAGTTTTTCCGGGTTTACCTCATGGTCACCTCTTACCAGAACGGCAACAGTTTGTTTTGGCTGATCTTCATTGCCCGCAATGTAAATGATGGTTTTAATCATCTGTCTTGGTTTTGTCTTCATGAATTTGCAGACATCTTCAATCGTACCGACGTTTGGTGTGCTAACCTCAACAAGCGTAGGTTGGCCTGCGAGAGGCGGAGCTTTTTCTACCGCATCGACAGCAGCTTTTTCGATGTTTGCAGCATATTTACCATCCTCGGTATAAACAATTATGTCTTCGCCGTTTTCACAGGGAATAGTAAACTGGTGCGAACCTGAACCACCCATTTCACCAGCTTCAGCTTCAACTATAACATAGTTAAGGCCGCAACGTTTGAATATTTTGCAATATGTGTCGTACATTAAGCGGTAAGTCTCTTCGAGCGATTCAGCGGTTGCGTGGAAGCTGTATGAGTCTTTCATTATAAATTCACGACTGCGAAGTACACCGAAACGCGGGCGAAACTCATCACGGAATTTAAAGCTTATCTGGTAAATATTAATCGGCAGTTGTTTGTACGAATTTATTTCGTTTGCGCCGACGAATGTTACGACCTCTTCAGCGGTTGGAGCGAGAACGTTTTCTCTGCCGTGGCGGTCGGTAAACTTTGCCATTGTTTCGCCATAGTCAACGTCTCTGCCTGTTTTCTGCCAGAGCTCAATGGGCTGAACCGCCGGCATGAGTATTTCCTGTGCGCCGGCTTTGTTCATTTCATCGCGGACGATCTCGGTAACTTTGCGCAGGCAGCGAAACCCTGTCGGTAGGTATGTATATGTTCCGCTTGCGAGCTTTCTTATTAAACCAGCACGAATCATAAGCTGGTGAGAGGGAATCTCGGCATCTGCGGGTATCTCTTTAACTGTCGGTATCAACATCCGGCTGTATTTCATTGGTATTTCCTTTTTGTCAGCATTGGCTAAATAACCTCTACTTTAAAAATCATAACGAATTAAACCAACTTTATACCCAAATCGTGGTTTGGTTGCAAGGATTTAACATATTCAATTTATTGTAGAATTTCATCTATCAGGGTTAGTTCTTCTTTTGTAAAATTGAGATTATCGAGAGCTTTTATATTTTCCTCTATTTGGCTGACTTTGCTTGCACCTATAAGAACGGATGTTATTCGGTTGTCTTTTAGGATCCATGCTAAGGCCATCTGTGCGAGAGATTGACCTCGATCTTTAGCGAGATTGTTCAGGGAAGTTATTTTTTTCAGGAGCGGCTTAGTGATCTTGTCGGAAGTTAAAAAGCCATGAGGCTTAGCAGCACGGCTGTCGGTTGGGATGCCTTTGAGGTATTTATCTGTCAACAGACCCTGAGCAAGCGGGCAAAATGTTATACAGCCTATGCCCTGTTTCTCTAAGACATCTAAGAGTCCGTCTTCCGGCCAACGGTTGAGCATTGAGTAGCTTGGCTGATGTATGAGACAGCGAGTTTGCATCTGCCTTAAAGTATCCGATGCTTTTTGTGTCTGCTCCGCCGAATAAGACGAAATACCTGCGTAGAGGGCCTTGCCTTGGCGGACGGCGTGGGCAAGAGCATCCATAGTTTCCTCAATGGGAGTATCCGGGTCAGCGCAGTGGGAGTAAAAAATGTCCACATAGTCAATGCCCATTCGTTTCAGAGATTGATCCAGACTTGCGAGCAGGTATTTTTTTGAACCACCCTTGCCGTATGGCCCAGGCCACATTAGGTATCCCGCTTTTGTGGATATTATTAATTCATCGCGATGTTTGGCGAGGTCTGATTTTAGTATCTGACCAAAGCTCTCCTCAGCTGAACCCGGAGGCGGACCATAGTTATTGGCAAGGTCGAAATGTGTTATGCCGAGATCAAAAGCACTAATTGCCATTGCTCGGCTGTTTTCTAAGGTGTCAACCCCGCCGAAGTTGTGCCATAATCCCAGAGACACCGCCGGCAATAAAATGCCGCTTCGCCCGCAGCGGTTGTATTTCATTTGGTCGTATTTGTCTTTTAAAACCATTGTTGTTCCTTTCAAGCCTGAATATTCTGGATCATTGTAAGCGAGCTGTTTGGATTATTCCATATATATTTATATGTTACGGTAAAAGTTTGCTTGCTAAATTGGGGGTTAGGCAATATCATTTGGGAGTGTTTGTTTTTTTACTAAATAGAGAGAACTGGAGAAATTGATGGCGCATATTTTTATAAAGGATGTTACAGCAGGTAAGCAGATCGATGATATTTATATGGTGCATGACCCGATACTAAGAAGTACGACCAGTGGCGGGCTTTATATAGCTATGTATCTGTCTGATAAGACCGGTCAGATCAACGGGCGGATGTGGCAGGCAACCGAATCCGCTTATAACTCTCTGCCTAAGCCGGGCTTTATCAAAGTGCAGGGACGCAGTGAGCTTTATAAGGATAATTTACAGATAATCGTGAATCAGTTTCAGGTTGTCGATTCTGAACAGGTGGAGATAGCGGATTATCTTGCCAGGACCAAGAAGAACCGTAAGGAGATGTTCGAGGAAATTATAGCAATGCTGGCGCAGATTAAGAACCCGCAGATAGGCATACTGGTTGGAGCGTTTATAGAAGATAAGGAACTGATGAAAAAATTCTGCCAGGCTCCAGCGGCTGTCAAGATGCATCATAATTATATCGGTGGACTTTTGGAGCATACGCACAATATGATGAAAGTTGCCAATGCGATATTGCCTTTGTATCCTAAAATTAACAGCGATCTTGTTTTGGCAGGGATATTTATTCATGACATGGGCAAGACGGAAGAGCTTAGTTATGATATGGCGTTTTCTTATACGGATTCGGGCCAGCTTATTGGGCATATCTCCAAGGGGATAATGATGCTGCAGAAAAAAGCTGATGAACTGGTCAGGGGTGGAAAAACTATTGGCAGGGATGTGCTGGATATACTGGGGCATATTATTTTGGCGCATCATGGACAGTATGAATTCGGATCACCAAAACTGCCCGCAACGGCTGAGGCATTTATGGTTAATTATATCGATGATCTGGATGCCAAGATGAACCAGGTTACTAATGCGATCGATGATGAGCCGGGGGATTCTAACTGGACAGGATGGCAAGGATCCTTGGGGACTCGGCTATACAGAAAAGCTATAGGAGACCTCTAAAAAATTGTTTTGACATGAAAATTGCCCTTTAGATTAGAAAATAGGTAAAATAGCGGATTTAGGGCGTAAATATTTATACGAATTTTCAAAAAAAATGAAATAATTTGTAACGATTGTGCGTCTTATGTAGTACAATGACTCATAGCCTTTGTGCGTCTTATATAGTACAAGTTTTGCGAATAAACGGGAATATATACGATGCCTTCTACATTACGAAATAAAAAGAGACTGTACTCGGCAATATCGAAATTGCCTAAGGGGTATATTGAGCCTATGGTGCTGCGTTATGTCAAGGGGCAACCCAGCAGCCTTATTGCTAAGGCTATGGGTATAAGCGTTGAGAGCGTCAACAGCCGACTGCTCAGGGCGACAAATCGTCTGCATGGGCTTTTGCAGGATAACGGCAGTTCTGATATCAGCGAGTAAGAATTTCAGATCAGGCTGGGCAAATCTTTAATCAGGTATTGATTACCGCCCGCATATCATGGATTAATATAACCAACTGTGAGAAATAAACCCCATGTCTAATTACACACTACGACCTTGAGGGTGGATGTATATTTTAATTAAAAACGCGGTGTTCGATAAGAATTTTTATTCCTATAGCCAGGAGCATTAAGCCCCCTGCTATTTCTATTTTGTTTTCGAAGAAGTGGCCTAACTTTTCGCCTATGAAAACTCCAATGTAGGAGAAGACAAATGTCACCAGGCCTATAACTATTACAGCTTTGATGATCGATTCTGCTATGAGTGAAAAAGTTATGCCTACTGCCAGAGCGTCTATGCTGGTGGCAATAGAGAGGACAAGCAATAGTGTCAGGGTCATTGGGTTGTTTTTCTGCTGCTTTTGTTTTGTGAAAATTGCTTCGTATATCATTTTGCCCCCTACCGCAGCGAGCAAGGCGAATGCTATCCAGTGGTCGAAAGATTCGATGTATTTTCGGAAGCTCAGGCCTGCAAGCCAACCTATGATTGGCATGACAGCCTGGAAAATGCCGAAAAAGAATGCTATTTTCAGAGCGTTGAGATTGCCGGTTTTTTTGTAGGCAGCACCGGTTGCGATGGAAACTGAGAAAGCGTCCATTGAAAGTGCTGTCGCAATTATCAAAATAGTAATAAAACTCATGTAAAATTCTTTCAAAAGTCTGCCACAATCGGAACAGGTATTCTAACAGATATTAAAAAACAGTAAAATATATATTTCCCTTAAGGAAAGATATGATTATTATAGAAGCAGGAATTCAAGGCTTAAAATAAGAGAGATTAAGTGAATAGAGATTCGTCAGCTGGGTTTTTTAAGGGATTAAAAATGCTGGATAAATATTTCGGACTTAGAGAAAAACAGACAAATCTTAAAACTGAAACAATTGCAGGGGTTACGACGTTTCTTACGATGGCTTATATTATTTTCGTTAATCCTGCAATATTAAGTGATGCAGGAATGGATAAGTCGGCGGTTATTGTGGTAACTTGTATTGTCAGTGCGATCGCTACAATAGCAGTTGGGATTTTTGCTAATGCGCCGATTGCTATGGCACCTGGGATGGGGCTTAATGCTTTTTTCGCTTACAGCCTGGTTATTAGCGGCAAGGCGAGTTGGCAGACGGCATTGGGGGTTGTGTTTTTGTCAGGTGTTTTCTTTTTGATATTAACGCTGATCGGACTGAGGAAAAAACTTGTCGAGGCAATACCGGCGGAATTAATAGCAGCTATCTCGGTGGGGATAGGGCTTTTTATAACATTTATCGGGTTGGTGAATATGGGAGTTGTAGTCAAGAATGATGCGACGCTGGTAGCAGCGGGAAAATTTACGCCTACGGTTATGATCGGATTGTTCGGTCTTTTGGTAATGATAATTTTAGAAATAAAAAAAGTAAAAGGCTCTCTTTTGATCGGGATAGCAGCGGCGACGGGGGTGGCTTTACTGGCGGGTAAGGTTGCCTGGCCTGAGAATATAGCAAGCCTTAATTGCGACATATCGGCAGTGTTTCTCAAGCTTGATATTGTCGGGGCGATAAAGTGGAGTATGTTCGGAGCGATATTTAGCTTGATGTTTATGGATATGTTTGACAGCGTGGGGACACTGGTGGCATGTTGCTATCAGGCTGATATGGTCAATGAGGATAAGACAATTAAGGGGCTTGACCGGCTTTTAGGGATCGATGCTCTGGCAACGATGGTCGGGGCGGACAGGGGCTTTTATTAAATAATAATACAAGTAATTTTTTCTGGAAAGGTTACAATGAATATCCCTCAAGAATATACTGGCGAAGATAGAAAATTAGCGTTGAAAATTAAACAGTGATTTGCTATTAAAGTTTTGTTTTTACGTAGCTATACTGCTTGCTGTTATGAGTTTAATCAAAGTTTTGTATAATGGAGTTCATATGAAAATTCGGTATTATGTCATCACAATAATTTTTCTTATCGTAGCCGTTGGTTGCTACATTAGTTATTCTTATATCGTTTCGTTAATACATGAGGTTCGTAATGAGTCGCAATTAACCCGCAATGCAAAAAAAAATATGACACTACTTTCGCAAGCAATAGTTTCCTACGCTAGAGATCATAATGGACAGTTACCGTTGGCGGACAATTGGTGTGATGAACTACTAGGACAAACAGAAAAAATAACGAAAGAAACCTTCAAGGCCATTGACATTGAGAGTGGTGCCTGTAATTTTGCATTTAACAGAAATCTTTCAGGATTAGACATTAATTCAATTCCTACTGATGTAATTATGTTTTTTGAGGCAAGTGGCGAATGGAATTTTAATGGGGGTGCGGAATTGCTTGAGGAAGTTCATGCACAAAGACAATGGGTAATTGGTGTAATGTTCGTTGATGGAGCTTTCGGGGAATATTTTTTTGCTACAAAAAATGTACGTATGAAAGGTATTGAAAAAGCTAATCGCCCTCTAAAATGGATTCCTTGATTCAATAAGATGCTAATAAAGTAATAGGGAGTATAATTTTATTGTTAATTTACAAGTAACTATAAAAATAAAATATTTTTTAATTTCTTGTCCATGAGGGTAAATAACTCAAAGATAAGAAGTTATGGATTTATTCGCGGAAATTTATTACC
>CAYZEH010000076.1:0-12035 GCA_964477135.1 uncultured Pirellulales bacterium
GCGGTTACTGCAAATCCTTACTCTCAATAGTCCATTCAACAGCTTCGTGAAACTTTTGCTTTTGACGAAACTGAATCTCTTCCTTAACTTAAACAACCAAACTGTCCCATTTTAGCTGACGGGAAACAAAAATACAATTATGAGCTAATTAAGTATTCTACATAAACTCTTTGAAATAAACAAGTTCGAATTTTCGAGTAAGACAGGGTGTTTAGTTTGGAATATTTTTGCGCATAAAAAAGCCGGGCAGGTTAAGTGTTTATTATCTTACCTGCCCGGGAAATTTATCGGGTAAAGCTTACCTGCTGTTAGTATTGTTATTATTGTCGAAGCTTGCGGCTCTTTGAGCTTTGCGCAACTTGCGACGGTTCTGCTCTGATGGTTTTTCGTAGTAAGTATTTCTTTTCATGTCTCTAATGAGGCCTTCTTTTTCACAGAGCTTTTTAAAACGTCTGACCATCTGCTGAACAGATTCGCCGGCGCGTGCTTTGATCTTCAACATATAACTATAACCTTCCTGTTTTTTCTAAATAGCCTTAACGGCTTATCCTGTATTAAATTAGTAAACAATTCTAAGCCCTCCATAATATTAAAAAAAAGTATGATTTTCAAGTTTTAAAAACAGTTTTTATAAAAAAAATGAGTTATCATGGGCGAAATTACGGGATATTTAAAAAAAAATGGCTTTTATTGTGGAAAATCAAGCAATATGTTACAATCAGGTTTTATATTTTTGGAGGTATATTCCGTTTGGAAAATACGCGTGAAACGCTGACAGTTGGAAAAGAGCGTGCTATTTTGATGGGCGCGATAATCAAGGGCCATGATGACGGGGACAACCTTGAGGAGTTGACGGCATTGGCAGAGAGCGCCGGCGCGATAATAGTTGACCGGTTTCAGCAGAAGATCAGTACGCCTCATCCGGTGAGGTATATCGGCAAGGGTAAAGCTGAGCTGCTTGCCGAGAGGGTTGAGAAATATAAGGCTGACGTTGTGATTTTCGATAATGATCTGTCGCCTCGCCAGATAGGTGAGCTTGAAAAGATAATCGAAGCTAAGGTTATTGACCGAAGCGAATTGATACTGGATATTTTTGCATCGAGGGCGCGAACTGCGCAGGCGAAGTTGCAGGTTGATCTTGCTCAATTGGAATATACGTATCCGAGGTTGACGAGGATGTGGTCGCATCTTGATAGTATTGCCGGTGCGGCAGGCGGGACAGGGGCAGGGGCAGTTGGCGGTATTGGTACCAGGGGTACAGGTGAAAAGCAGCTTGAGATCGACCGAAGGCTTGTGAATAAGAGAATGATCGAACTCAAAGCCAAACTTGCTAAAATCGATAAGCGGAAGATGAGGGAGATATCCGGCAGGGGGTCAGTGTTTAAAGCTTGTCTTGTCGGCTATACTAATGCGGGCAAAAGTACAGTTTTGAACGCTCTTACCGGTGCGGGAGTTTATGTTGAGGATAAGTTGTTTGCTACGCTTGATACGAGGACAAAAAAATGGGAGCCCGAATCTTCTATGCCTGTATTGCTTAGTGATACGATTGGTTTTGTACGTAATATTCCCCATCACCTGGTGGCATCATTTAAAGCTACTCTTGAGGAGGCGGTTAATGCGGATATTTTGATACATGTGATTGATGTTTCCAGTGTTGATGTGTTGAAAAAAGTTGAGTCTGTTAAGGCAGTGCTTGAGGAAATCGGTTGCGGCGATAAAGAGGTGCTTGGTGTTTTTAATAAAGTTGATGTAGTTAAGGACCTTGAGCCTTTGGAGATATTGCAGACGATGTTTCCTGATGCTTTGACGATTTCAGCTAAGACTGGTTATGGTCTGGATGAACTTGCCAGGGCGGTTGCTGAAAAGTGTAAAGGATCGCAAATGCATTTGAAGATAACCACTGGTGTCTGTGAGGGGAAATTGCAGAGTTTTTTGCGGTCTCTGGGGGTAATTGTCGATGAGCAATATGATAGTGACAGGGTTGTTTTTGAAGTTAAGATGGGTGAGAATCAATTTATCAGCTTGCAGAAGCTTAAAATAAAGGACATAGAAATAGAGCACATTTAGACCCTTCAGGGCAGGAAATTTCCGCGAGAAAAGTTATAATCCCGATGTATATCGGGATACCTGCGGATAAACGGAAAAACTTAGTTGTGAGTAGTATAAAACAGATGTTGCAATTATCATAGCAGGTTGTTTTAATATCGGTGTTCAGATTAGTTTATAATTTTATAGGATTTTCAGGCAGATGTTCAAAAATATTTCGATAATCGGCGATGGAGCGATGGGGACAGTTTTAGCAACTTTGCTTTGTGAAAAGGGATTGTCTGTCAGGATGTGGGGACATGATAAAGCCCAGCTTGATAAAATTAAAAACGTGGGTGAGAATATTTTTTTTCTGCCGGGTTATAAATTGCCTGAGACTTTAAAGTTCGAATCGCGGGACAGTTTTATTATGAAAGATTGCGATTTGATGATTTCCGCAGTGCCTTGCCAGTTTATGCGGGGTGTGTGGAGCAGACTTAAGGCTTACGTTCCTGTGGGTGTGGCGATAGTGTCGGTCGCAAAGGGTATCGAGAATACTACATCGCTCAGGCCTGACGAGATACTTAAGGATGTTCTTGGAAGCAATAATAAATGTGTGGTCTTTTCCGGACCTACGATAGCTGACGAATTGATAAGGAAGCTACCAGCGACAGCTTGTATTGCCTGTGGTGACATTAAGCTTGCGGAAAAAGTTCAGCATGTTTTATCTGATGATGTTGACTGGCTCAGGGTGTATACGAATACGGATGTTTTGGGAGTTGAGTTGGCAGGGGCGATGAAAAATGTTATCGCGATAGCTGCCGGGATTGTAGATGGTATTGGTGCGGGCGATAATGCCAAGGCTGCATTGCTGACCAGGGGGTTGGCTGAAATAAGCAGACTTGGTATCGCTTTGGGTGCTGATGAACATACTTTTGCGGGGTTGACGGGTCTGGGTGATCTGGTTACGACATGTGTTTCGCCTAAGGGCAGGAACCGAAGTTTTGGTGAGAGGGTTGGCAAGGGGCAAACTGTTGAACAGGCGAAGAAGACAACTGTTTCTGTTATTGAAGGTATTGCGACGTGTAAGTCGGTGGTTGAACTGGCGAAGAAGCATAATGTTGAGATGCCTATTACAGAAGCTGTCTACAGCATATTATTTGAGGGCAAAGCTGTTAACCAGGCGATTATGGATTTGATGAACAGACGTCTCAAGTCGGAATAGATATTATTTATTGTCCGATAATCGGGTTAAAGTTGAGTTACATTTCTTTTGTTAATAATCTTTGACAGGAAAAGTATTTTTTTTGTTAAATTTTTATTATTGTGCATTTCATTAATGATATTTTTTTTGAGGGGGGCGTTTGGTTTTTATTTAACATGCCATCGGAGTATCACCTTATTTGAAATGATTTTTCCGTTTTTATTGGACCGGGGGCAGGTGTATTTGATTTTCTTTTAGACGGGGCGGGTATTTTGGTTGCGAGTTTAGGTTTTTAGCCACTTGTTTCTTATATTTTAGGTGTAGGTGTGTTTAAAGGTTGGTTGTAAGAATTTTACAGGCTAAAGATTATAGTTAATTTGTCTTGATTAAGAATCGATTTATAGATTGAAAGAAACAGCTTTATAGGGTTCAGTAATAAAGGTTGATTTAATGTTGTTTAGCTTTTTAGGACAGAGGTCATACCCGATAGGGATTGATATGGCAGATGGCTATATCAAGCTGGTTCAGCTTAATAATTCAGGTAGAACTGTTAAGCTGATAGCCGGTACGGACAATTTGCGTCCTGATGGGGTTGTTGCAGGCAGTTGTCAATGGCAGAGTTGGGCAATTGAAATAATAAAGATGAGTTTTTTGAGTCAAGGTTTTAAGGGTAGAAATGTAGTTGTTTCTATACCGCCTGGTGAAGTTTTTATTGACCATGTGAAAATGCCGAAGTGCAGCAAAGAAAAGCGGAATGAAACAGTTCTTTCCAAGTTAAAACAAAAGCTGCCTTTTGATTCGGCAGATGCTATTGTCAAATGTGTTGAAACAGAACAGGATAATCTTATAGTTTTTGTTACAGAGCACGAAAAGATTAACAGACACCTTGCTGTATATGAGAAGAACAATCTTCAGGTAAAATCGATATGTATCTGGCCAATGGCGTTGACGAATTGCTACGGGAAGTTTTTCGGCAGGCGTCAGAGCGATGCTGATTCAATCGTATTGTTAATTGATATAGGAAGTAAAGTTACAAATGTTGTGATATCACGTTACATGAAACCTCTTTTTGCAAGGTCTATACTTATAGGCAGTGAGAAGTTTGGTGATGAAGAGGGGATCAAAAGATTTGTAAGAGAGTTGGAGGCTTGCCGTCAATTTTTCAGTAATGCCTATAATCAGATGGATATTGAAAGAATAGTATTTTTGTCGGGCCAAACTGTGGACAGGGATGTTTGTGCGACAATCGCAAAGCAGATTGATATGCCTGCTCAGATGGGTGACTGTCTTGGAGCAGTGGAAATATCCAGCCCTTCAACAGTTGAAAGAAGAAGCGTTAAGAACAGTTGGGCAACAGCTTTCGGGCTGAGTTTATCGTAATGAGGTGGTTTTAATGTCAAATATTAATTTTGTTCCTGATGATTACATACAAAATAATGAATCGTGCCGAACTAACCTGATGTACATATTTTTGTTTGTTTTTGTTATGGCAGGGCTGACGGGATGTTTTGTGACAATAAAAATAAGACAGAAAGCATGTCAGAGCCAGGAAAAGATAGTGAATGAAAAGATGGCCAAGACACATCAGGCTATTGCTAAATTTGAGAAATTGCAGGCAAAGCGGAAAAATATGATGAAAACGGCACTGATGACGGCGGAGCTCATTGAACCTGTGCCTCGAAGTATATTGCTTGCTTCTTTGACTAATGATCTGCCCAAAGGTGCTTCGTTGGTAAATCTTTCTCTGGTACAGAAAGAGCCTAAGAAAGCTGCGAGGGCCAAACCGAAAAGTAAATTTGAAGCTACGGCTGATAAGAAAGCGGTTGTTGTTTCAAAGGAACAATTATTTGATACGAATATAAATATCGAAGGTGTTGCTCCGAGTGATCTGCAGGTTGCTACTTATATCAAGAGGCTTACAGATTCTATGCTTTTTGATAATGTATCTTTGGTAGAGTCTAAGGAATGGAAGATGGATGATGTCAGCTTCAGGCAGTTCAAATTAAAAACTATGCTGAAAAAAGGCGTTCATCTGACAAGTGAAGATATTGAAGAGATAAAGATGAAATGTAATAAGGCAGCATATACTCTTTAATTGGGTTTGTTATACCCTTTGAGGCTAAGAAATGTTCGCGAGGAAAGTTATAAAGTGTTGGTTCAAAATTATTTACCCGCGAATAAACGAAACAACTTAGTTGTGAGTAGTATATAAAGGAAAATTAAATTATGACAAGCGGTTTACGTAAAATAGTATTTTTTGTGCTGTTGCTTAGCGTTACATATGCGGCTTATCGGTTTATGATAAAACCCGCTAATACTAACCTTGCTCAACAGAAAAAACAATTAGATGCCAAGCTGGCAAAACTGGAAGAATTTGAAAGAGCTACCGCTAAGGCGGAGAATCTTAATAAGCAGATCGAACAGCTTGAAGAAGCAGTCAGCTTTTTTGAGAGTAAGCTGCCGCCTAAGAGCCAGATATACAATGTTCTGGAGCAGGTGACAGTAATTGCCCAGGAAAAAGGATTAAGGCCTAAGACTATACGAACTATGAAGGAGAAGAATAACAGTGGTTATATTGAGCAGCCTTTGAAAATGGAACTGGTGGGTAATTTTGGTTCCTTTTATTCTTTTTTGTTAGAGCTGGAAAAGTTGCCGAGGATAATGAAGATACGCGATCTTAAATTGAAGGGTAAAACCAAGAAAGACAGCGAGATATCCGCGGACTTTGTATTAAGCATATTTTTCCAGAATAAAATCAGTTAAACAGATTTTTATGGAGTAAACAATGTTACCATTTATGAAAGAACAAAATTCGCATGAAGAGCCTTCACAAGGCCCGGTTGAAAATAAAGGCAATACTTCGTCGACATTGAAAAATTTTCAGAGTGAGGATTTTTTAACGGTATCTACACATAGCAAGACTGTGCGAAAAAGCACTACAGCACTGGGTGTGTTGTTTGCGATAGGAATTTTGGCTTTATTTTTCATGATTAAAAAATCATCTCCTATGCCTGTCTCTGCTGAAGCCAAAACCGAAGACGCTAAAATCGAAATGGCGATAGGTCGTCTTACCGGTGTCAGCTCTGAAATGGTTACCGGGATGGATCAGGTTGTTAAGAAATTTTATGAGTTTTCTGATGTTAAGCAGGTTAAGGCTAATGAGCTTGCAAAAGATCCATTCGCGCACGATATTTTCCCAGGCAATTTTAAGGGATTGGATATGGATAATAATGTTATGGATACGGACGCAATGAATGCGAAAAGGCTCAAGGACCTTCGGTTTTACAGTATTATGAGTTCAGGAAGTTCTGAGGGTAAATATTGTTGTATGATCAATGATAAAATTCTTTATGAAGGTGATGAGATAAGCGGTTTTAAGATTATCCGGATAAGTGAAAATTCTGTGAATCTTAGTCTGGGTGAAAATGAGTTTATTTTAAAGTTAGAAGAATGAAATTACCTTTTGATGCTGAAAAAAAGAAGAATAATCTGTTAAGCTTATTTGGCAAGACAGATGATGTTGCTGAGCAGTTTAGTGCTGACGATCAGTCAATACCAGGCTTGAGCGATCTGTACCTGCCTCAAGAGCTGGAAGTTGAGGAAGAACCTTGTCGCGAGGAGGATATTGCCGACGTTCTGCTTAGTATGGGGCGTATTTCACAAGAGCAATATACGTCAATAAGGCAGGAGGGCAATAAGAATCGCAATTTGAATATTAAGGGCTATCTGCTTTCTTCAGGACAGGTGACCGAGGTCGACTTGCAGGCAGCGGAGGCTCATATTTATGGTTTTGAATTTCGTGAGATACATTCTGAGGACATATCTACTCAGGCTTATGAGAAACTTGATGTAGAGTTTATAAAATCTAATTATATTCTGCCTGTGACAATTGAAGATGAAGTGCTCGTGCTGGCAGTGGCGGATCCATCCGATCTGTTTACGATTGAAGATGTTAAAAGACGTACTCAGATGGAGCTTCGCGTTGTTGTTTGCAGCAAGAGTGACATCAGGGCAGTATGCGAATCTTTTGAAGAACAGCAACAGATAGAGTATTGCGTTGATGATATAATCAGCGATATGGTCGAGGTGGAAGTTGTTCAGGATGAGTTGGATGAATCTGATGACCTTGAGCAGATGGCAGGTCAGTCGCCTGTAATTAAGTTTGTAAATTATCTTATCAGCAATGCTGTAAAAGAAGGTGTAAGTGATATTCATATTGAGCCTAAGAGTAAGTTTACAAAAGTAAGGCACAGGATAGATGGTATTCTTTTTGAGGCTATGCAGGCTCCTTTGAAGATGCACCCTGCAATCGTGTCTCGAATTAAGATTATGTCGAATCTTGATATCTCGGAACGCAGACTTCCACAGGATGGTAAGATCGCTGTTATCATCGGTGGCAGGGGGATCGACCTTCGAATATCAATTTTGCCAACGAACAATGGTGAAAAGGTTGTTATTCGAGTTCTTGACAGTAAGTCCATATTGAGAGGTCTTGAAGATCTTGGTATGGAAACTAAAGCTATGGAAGCATTCAGAGATCAAATAATACTGCCTCACGGCATTTTGCTTGTGACCGGACCTACAGGTTCTGGTAAGAGTACAACTTTGTATTCGGCTATTGCTCAGATGGATGGCGAGAAGATGAATATATCTACCGTTGAGGATCCCGTTGAATATGAGCTTGGATTTTGTAACCAGGTTCAGGTGAATGAAAGGATAGACTTTACTTTTGCTTCAGCGCTTAGAAGTCTTCTTCGTCAGGACCCGGATATTATAATGATCGGTGAGATAAGGGACAATGAAACCGCCAGAATCGCGGTTCAGGCAGCATTGACAGGGCACCTTGTCCTTTCAACATTGCATACAAACGATGCGTCCAGTTCTGTTACCAGGCTTGTAAATATCGGGATAGATCCATATTTGATAGCGGCTTCTTTGAATGCGGTATTGGCACAGAGGCTTGTTCGAAGGATTTGCCCTGAGTGCAAGGAAGTTTACAAAGTTCCAGAGAAGATGCGCAAACATATAGAAAAGGCAGATATAAAAAAGAATGAATTGTATCATGGAGTCGGCTGTGATGCCTGCAGAGGGTCGGGTTATTCAGGTCGAGTTGGTATTTATGAGTTGCTTGTTATCGATGAGGCTTTTCGTGACATGATCAATAAGGATCCTTCCGTGGTCAGTATGAGACGTGCTTTTATGAAGGCAGGTTCAGACAGTTTGTACGATGATGGTATTAAAAAGGTCAAGAAAGGCCTGACAACGATAGAGGAAGTACTCAGGGTTACTGAGGTTTATGGCCAAAATGAAGATGAAGTTTTTGTTGAGAATATGAAATAAATTTTTAGCAACTGGAGAAAGTACATGCTGGATATCAAGGAAATTTTAGGCAGGGCAGTCGAAAAAGGGGCAAGTGACATTCATATTAATGTTGAGTTGCCGCCGATTGTCAGGAAGAATACAGAACTTGTCGAGTTGGATTTCCCAATCATTACCGATGAAATTGCTAAGCAGATGGTGATTGACATGGTTGGGGAAGAAAGATTCAAAATATTTGAAGAAAACAGGGATCTCGATTTTTCTACCAAGATAGCTAATGGTTGCAGATTTCGTGTTAATGCACATTATCAGCGTGACACTATTGCTCTTTCGTTTAGAGCGATCCCGAGTGAGATACCTGAAATTGAAGATCTCCATCTTCCGCCTATAGTAAAAGAGCTTACTGATTTGCCAAGAGGTCTTGTGCTTGTTACAGGCCATACGGGTTCTGGTAAAAGTACATCGTTGGCTGCGATGGTAGGTGTGATAAATCGTAAATATAAAAAGCGTATTATTACGCTTGAAGATCCTGTTGAGTATGCTTTGAGTAATCGGCGAAGTATGATAGAACAGCGAGAGATAGGCTTTGACTGTCCTGATTTTACGTGCGGCCTTAAGCATGTATTGCGTCAGGACCCGGATATAATTATGGTTGGTGAAATGCGTGACCTTGAGACGACAAGCTCGACGATAACTGCCGCTGAGACAGGGCATCTCGTTTTCAGTACGCTTCATACAGTCAATGCTCCTCAAACTATTGAGCGTATTATTGATATTTATCCTTCCGGTCAGCAAAGTCAGATTCGAACGATGTTGGCTAATACTTTGCAGGCGGTTATTTCCCAGACCTTGTTTAAGAGGGTCGATCAGCCTGGTATGGTTCCATGTACTGAGATATTGCTTTGCACATCAGCGGTGCGAAACTGTATCCGTGAGAACCGGATTTATGAAATACCTAACATAATCGAAACATCTCGCAGGCTTGGAATGCAGAGCATGGATCATAGTATAGCGGATATGTATGATAATGGATTTATTGACAGAGAAGAAGCAGTGACAAGATCTAACAACCCGGGCAAGATGGACAAGATACTTGCCGAGAGCAATATGGCTTGTGAGGTTGCTTAATCAGCCTGAATTTCAGGGGTTTTGTGGGGGTGGTAAAAAATGTTTGATAGCGGTAATACTACAGCTGTGGCTGAACTTTCAAGAAAGACACACAGTCACAATGCGTCAACTGGTAAAAGCCAGGAAACTATTCTTGAGAAGATGCAGAATATCAGGGTTGAGTTTGGCCCCGGCAGCAAAGATATTTTGAGTTTTACAAATCAGCTTGCTGTTATGGTGCGCGCGGGAATAAGTCTGCAGGAGGCTTTTGAGTCTATTGCTGAACAGCAGACTAATCAGAAGTTCAAGAGGATTATTGTCAATCTTAAAGAGCGGATCGAATCCGGACAAAGCTTTTCACAGGCATTAGCAGAATATCCTGATATTTTCAGCAATCTCTATGTAAACATGGTTGCCGCTGCTGAGATATCCGGTTCACTTAGTGACATGCTGCAAAAGCTGGCAGGTTATCTTGACCAGGAAGCTGATACCCGTTCACAGATCAAAGGTGCGATGGCGTATCCGATGATCATTGCGACGATGGCGATATCGGTAACTATTTTCCTGCTTTGCTTTGTTTTGCCTAAATTTACCGCAATTTTTGCCGGCAAAGAGGATTATCTGCCGGCTCCGACAAAAATACTTATGGGCAGCAGCGCATTTTTGAGAACCTATTGGTATTGTGTTATTCTTGGTGTCGGTGGTGTTATCTGGGGCTTTATGTATTTTATAAATACACAAGTTGGCAGGCATTGGTGGGACAGGGCAAAACTTATTTTACCGATAATAAAGAAGCTCTGCAGATGCATCTATATTACCAGGGGGCTGCATACGATGGGTGTGCTTTCTCATGCAGGCGTTCCGATTTTGGATACTATTTCAATAACCGCCCAGATTTCCGGAAATGTTCTTTATAAGGAAATGTGGCTTGGTGTTTACGATGAAGTTAAGCAGGGCAAGAAGATTGCCGCAAGCCTTTCAAAGTATACTCTGATGCCTCCTGATGTTGTTCAGATGATAAGAAGTGGTGAAGATTCCGGTACGATGAGCAATGTGCTGAAAGATGTTGCTGAATTTTACGCCAGAGAACTGCGAACTGTTATCAAGACAGTGACATCTATGATCGAACCTATAATGATCGTTTTGATGGGTGTGCTTGTTGGTTTTATCGCGATGAGTATCATGCTGCCTATATTCCGGATGTCAAGTCTTGTTTCCGGCAAATAAGGCATCAAACATGGCCTAAAGGGGGGCTCAAATGAATAAACAAGGTTTTACACTTATCGAAGTATTGATTGCTATTGTTATTGTTGGTATCGCTCTTGTTTCGTTGATAGCTGCTAATAGTTCTTTTACGTCTACCAATGACTATGGCGTCAAATTATCTACCAGTGAATTTTTGATTGAGCAGATTCGAGAAATGATAACTCTGACAGAATATGATGATCTTCACAGTTTCGATGAGGAGGTTTATAGTCCTCCTAAAAATGCGGAAGATGAGGATTTGACAGAGTTCGGAGCTTTCAGCCAGCAAATTATTGTTCAAAATGTGAGTGAGAGTGATTTTGAAAATGTTGTCCCTGATGGCAGCACACCTTTTATGAGAGTTACTGTGGAAATACGTTTGAACTCTAAGCCGATTAGTTCTGCCAGTTGGATAAGAGCGGCATATTAAAGGAAAATAATAAAATGAGCACTAAAAAACATAAAGCTGGATTTACTATTGTAGAGCTGCTTATTTCATTGGCGATAACTGTGCTCTTGCTTACAGCTGTTGCAATAGCCGTTAATGCTTCAGCTATGAACTACAAGGAAAACAAAAGCATTTTTGATACCGTCAATAGTGCAAGGCAGGCATTGTATAGAATTACTACCCAGCTTAGAACCGCTGAGGCTGTAGACCCAAACACAGCTAATAATTTGTGTACTTTTTTTCAAAGCTCAGATCCCAACGATCCTGGTACAACCTATAGCTATGATAGTTCAGATAACACACTTTATCTTATCGACAGCAGTTCAGTGCCTTATACGCTTTGTGAAAATGTTACCGCAATGACATTTACAAAAAATTCAGCGGTTGTTGATGATCTGACAATAGTAAAAAGTGTGCAGATTACCATGACAGTCTCTGACGGCAACATAACACAGAATTTCTCAGCTGCAGCAGTAATCAGGCGGAATCTCGAATAACTTTTCAGCAGTTTGCCTTAAACACTTCTGTTGACGCTGTATAATGAGACCAACATGAAATATTGGTTGGTCGGTCACATTTTTTAACTATACTGATCCTAATTGAATTTCTCCGTTTATCCGCGGGTAAGTAATTCAAAGATAAGAAGTTATGGATTTATTCGCGGAAATTTCTTACCCTGAAGGGTAT
>CAYZEH010000077.1:0-12013 GCA_964477135.1 uncultured Pirellulales bacterium
GCTTCTCATGTTGGCCTGTCAATTGTTGCCACAGATGTTGGCGGCGGGTTCTCTATCGGTTTGGGTGGAGTCGGCTTTATGATGGGGCTTGCCGGCAGTTGGCTTTTGTTCACCGGTCTTGTTGGTGCATGGCTAACCGCCGTTTTTATTATTCCAAAGATTAAACGCATCGATGCAAAACACAAGTTTTTAACTTATCCTGATTTTCTAAGGTATCGGTACAATGGTAAGGTTGCGTTGGTTGCTGCTCTGATTTCTGGCATTGGTTATCTCGGGTTTACAGGGGCCCAAATGCTTGCCGGTGCAAAACTTGCTTCTGCGACAATTCTTCAGAATAATCCGTTTGGGATGAATCCAATCACATTTGCCTTAATGATTATCGCTGTTGTTACAATTCTCTACACTGTTATTGGAGGACTAAAAGCAGTTATATATACAGACACCGTCCAATGGGTCCTATTGCTTAGCGGATTGATTTTCGTAACGATACCTGCAACGCTCATTAAGATTGGCGGAATTTCAGCCCTTAGGGAGAATTTACCAGCCGAATATTTTTCGCTCATGAATATTTCACCTGTAACATTTATTAACTGGATGGTGACAATTATTCCGATCTGGTTGATTGGCATGACGCTTTATCAAAGGATGTATGCATGCAAAAATGAAAAAGAAGCAAAAAAAGCATGGTACATTGCAGGTTTTTTTGAGTATCCAATCATGGCTTTTACGGGAGTTTTTCTCGGCATGTGTGCTCGCGTGGTTTTCCCTGAAGCTGAAGCCGAGATGGCACTTCCGATGTTAATCAGAGATGTCTTGCCTTTAGGGGTTACAGGAATCGTAATTGCCTCTTATTTCTCCGCCATTATGTCGACCGCTGACAGCTGCCTGATGGCATCTTCAGGTAATTTTGTAAATGATATTATTGAACGATATTTTATTAAAAACATTTCAGCCAAGGCTTCAATTCGGCTCTCAATGATTGCAACACTCATTATAGGTGCGTTTGCCGTTATTATAGCGGCTCAGTTTAACACGGTTCTAAACGCAATTCTTTATGCCTATGCTTTTATGGTGTCCGGACTATTTGTCCCCACCCTTGGAGCCTATTTCTGGAAAAAAGCAAGTTCTGCCGGTGCCCTAGCTGGAATGTTAACTGGTGGCATTTTGACACTTCTATTACTAACGAATTTTTTAACTCTCCCAGATTGTATTGCAAAATTACAACTGGATGCAAGCGTGTATGGAATACTCTCTTCGGCGGTAACTTTTATCGGTGTGTCTATACTTTGGCCGGACAAAGTTGGCGTGAACCGTTCATTAATTTCAACAGAAGAGGAGATCACGTGTTAGAAAGTCGAAAACAACAGGATGAAATCGAATTATTTCACAATGCATTAATTCAACATGGGCCCTTGAGTAAAAGAATTTATTTGATGAAGTTAAAGAAGGCAGACCCCGCAAAACTAGTTCCGGCGATGGAAGAGTTTGCTAAGCTTAACGGCTATACAAAAATATTTGTCAAAGTCCCGGAACATCTCGCAGAGATATTCCTTGGCTCTGGTTACCAAAAAGAAGCCAAAGTTCCAGGCTTTTTCCATGGTCAGGAAGCTGCCATTTTTTTAGGCCATTATCTTGATTCAGAAAGACAGAAGGAAACATCTTCACTGGGACTTGAAAACATTATTGATTTAGCTCAAAAAAAGGGGAGGGACGATGCCCAGCCAAACACTTTACCAAATGGAGCTATTATTAGACGTTGTATTCCAGATGATGCTGTAAGAATGAGCAAAATTTACAAAGAAGTTTTTTCATCATATCCATTTCCTATTGATGAACCTCGCTATTTAATTGGCACAATGCTGAAACACATTATTTACTTTGGTATAGAGATTAATAAAAAGTTTGTCGCTTTATCCTCAGCCGAAATGGATACTGTATCAAAGAATGTCGAAATGACCGATTTCGCTACATTGTCTAAATTTAGAGGCAACAGTTATGCCAACTTGCTTCTAAGATTTATGGAAAACGAAATGAGGTCTCGTGGAATGCAGACAGCCTATACAATCGCAAGAGCAATTTCACCTGGAATGAATATTACTTTTGGCAAAGCAGGTTATACTTATGGCGGCAGACTGATTAATAATACAAATATTGCTGGACAAATCGAAAGCATGAATGTTTGGCACAAAAATTTACAGTAGATATCGAATTTTATAATGGGCATAACCATGTCTCTGTTTTGTCTCCATCTGTGTTAAATTTTATGTTTGCCAAAGAAGATAAGCATTAAATTTCAGCCCCAAAACTAAGTTTTTTAAAAATTTTTACACGAAATAGTATATTGAATCTGACGGTGTTTACCAAGTTGGGACAAAGGAAGGTTCGGTTGGGCATCCGGTGCCGGGTGTTGCGGATAATTGCTGAAAGTAAGCTGTCTAATATCTGCAAACCTAAGCGCAGTAATTATATCAGGATCGAAGAGATGCCGATGCTGGGCTCGGGTAAGCTTGACATAATGAAACTACGCAAAATAGCGTTAAGGGGCGAAAAATGAGGGTTGCAAGTGGTTAACAAGTCAGTAACAAGTGGGGTTAGGAGAGACCTACTAGTGGCGGTTGACACCATTTTGGTATCGCTGGCAATAAAACACGCCTGAATACCGCCTAATGCTTCTCGAAAAGCTATCGTTTATCCAATGGTCTAAAAGAAAACCCAACCTGGATTGTCCAACGTATCCAAGGTGAACTCGTAAAGCTCGAGCTTGATGTTTCTGACAACACCGCTGCCAAATATATACGAAAACCTAAAGCTGTTATCTTCCTTGCCAGAAGCCCAAAATCGTCTACTTGCTGCTCAAAAGCAATTATTAGAACTACCCTTTGTCTTTCAGACACTGATAGCCGTAGTTAGCGATCAGATTGTCTAAAATCACCATTGCTGTATAATTTTCAGCTACAGGCCAAATTCTGCCTGCGATAGTGGCATCACGTCTTGTGATTGCCTCAAGGTCTTTATTTTCAAGTGTGTATTTATCAATGGTATGTTGAGGCTTATCAATTGTCGGAGTTGGTTTGACAGCTATTCTTACGACAATATTCTGACCGGTGCTTAATCCGCCGGTAATTCCACCCGCATTGTTACTGTCGAAAACTACCTTGCCGTTTTCTGTATGCATCTGGTCATTAGACTCGTAGCCAGTCATATTTTTTACCGCAAATCCTGCGCCGACTTCGACGCCTTTAACTGCACCTATGCCGAGCATTCTGCCGAGTTCGCCGTCAAGCTTATTAAATACCGGTTCACCAAGTCCGGTTGGGACTCCTGTTACAACAACTTCAACTATGCCGCCGCAGGAATCGCCGGTAGCGCTTATCTTATTCGTGGCATCTATCATCGCAGCAGCAGCATCGAGATCAGGACAGCAGAGTATATGGTCAACGCCGTATTTCCCCCTGATAGCAGCAGGGTCAATTTTCGGTGCTTTGGCACGAATAGCATCGATCTCTTTTTCGATTTCCGCCAGGATAGTTGCTTTTTCGAGGAATCGCATTTCAGGGTTTATCCTGCCCTTTACATAAACTTCCTGATAGAACGGGTCATAGTCCCATCTCATCTGTTTATAGTTTTCGGTGTACTGGAATGCTTTTTCATGATCGACATTCGGGCATTTAATGCCGGCAAGTTCCTTAACATAAGAAAATACATTTATGCCACATTTTTTCAGAACTTTTTTGGCGATATAACCGGCAGCTACGATAGTGGAAGTATATCTGCCACTGAAAAAACCTGCACCGATAGCATCGTCATCCGGACCATACTTTATAAACGAAGCATAGGACGCATGGCCTGGTCTTGGCGTGCGGTTGGTGTCCTGGTATTGTTTAATGTGAATGAAATGTCTATCCAGGTTGGGTATCAATATTGAAAGCGGAGTGCCGTTGGTGTGGTTCTTATTGCCAGCACCTTCAACTGTATCAGCTGAGTTGATCCCTGTATAAATTACCGGCAGATCAGGTTCTTTTCTCGGACTGGAAAGCTCGTCACTTCCAGGCTTTCTCAAAAGCAGATCGCCGTAAATCTCTTGCTCGGTAATCATCATTCCCGGAGGGTTACCCTGAACAACAACGGTAAGGCCGTCCTGGTAGGACCCGCCCGCTACTGTCACCTGAAAACATCTTCCAAAATGGCAGCCTATCATTTTTTTCTCCTAAAATAAATTTTATTGTAATTCTATGTTCGCACCAATAATCTTCATTAATTCCACATAATTCGGGAAAGTGACGTTCATTGCCTCAGCGGTATCTATAACGCAATTTCCATCATCAATCGCCATACCAGCTATCGAAAGCGCCATCACTATTCTGTGGTCGCTATAGCCTTTCAAATCGCAAGCCTTTGCTTTACCACCTTCTATTATAAGCCCATCCGGCAACTCTTTGGCCACAATTCCCATCTTTTTCAATTCTTCAGCTATACAGCTTATTCGGTCAGTCTCTTTGTTCCTTGCCTGGGCTACATTATAAAGCTTGGTTGGCCCTTGTGCAAATGCCGCGGTAACCGCTATTGCCGGCAAAGCATCGGGCGTGCGGTTCATATCAATTTCTATGCCTTTAAGCTGTGCCGATCTTACAGTAACGCTATTGTCATCGATCTCGATATCAGCTCCCATTGCTTTAAGATAATCGATGACAGCTTTGTCCGGCTGAGAATCATTAAAATCAAGACCGGTCAATGTTACTTCATCGCCCATCAATGCAGCTGCACATAAAAAAAATGTAGCTGAGGAAAAATCTGCCGGTACGGGTAATTCAAAACCGTTGTAACTTTGATTTCCCTCAATTATAAACTTTTTCATCTTATCATTTTGATACTTTATCCCCTGCTTATCCAGCCAATCTAAAGTCATCTGCACATAGTCCGGTTCATTCAGCAAAGTGACATTTATCTCGCTGTCACCAGCTGCCAGCGGACAACACAGCAGTAAACTTGAAAGATACTGACTGGTAACACATTCCAAAGTTGTTTGCCCGCCATTTAGCCTGCCGGTTATTTCAATCGGAGCTTTGCCATTATCTTTTATCGAAACAGCTTTTGCGCCGAGATCGCTGAGACTATCAAGCAAGGGCTTAATAGGTCGGGACTGGATTTGCTCATCGCCGGTGAATCTGATTTTATTATTATCTCTCGCAAGTGCCGCTGAGCCTGCTGCGATTCTGAGAGTTGTGCCGGAATTTCCAACGTCTATAATATTTGCCGGGGGTTTAATATCCCCGCCGGTGCCGGTAACTTTCCAACACGTCTTACCTGTAGTATCAATATCTGCCCCTAAAGCCTTGTAACAGGCAGCTGCGGAGATGCTGTCGCTGGAAATCAGCGGATTGATTATCCTGCTTTGCCCTTTAGCCAAGGAAGCCACAGCCACAGCACGTATTGTGTGTGACTTGGAGGCAGGGACCGAAACACTGCCTTTTAACCGGGATTTTCCGACTTTAAGCTGCATATTTGTCATTTCTTACACATCTATCGTGTTGGTTTAGCTACAATTTACAGAGCTCCAGCGCTTCCTTATACCAGAACGAACTTGCAATTCAAAGAATTTTTTAGCCATTTTAAACCCTTAGACAGGGGAAATGCTGCTAAAAAATCGAAATTATCAAAAAAAGATGAATATTTAATGTGAAAAATAATGTTTGCATTGTTTTGTTTGGTAGTGGTATAATTATGCTTAGTGAGAAACATGTCTTTTATTTGAAATTTTGAAAGGATTTGAAATGGACAAGACCAAGAAGATTACATTGTGTGTGTTGCTTGTAGGGTGTTTGTTTGTGTTTGCAAGTTGCGGTAAGAAAAAGGCTGACCCCAATAAACCTGTTACTGAGGTAAAGGCAGAGGCTGAGAAAATGGATGCTAAGCAATTGCAGGAGATGGTTGACAGTTATACAGAAGCCATCAATGCAAAAAAGGCTGACGTCGAAAAGATCATGGCTAAACTGAAAAAAGTCCCCATAACTGAGATGGTGGGCGAAGATGCTAAGGCACTAAAAGCAGATATTGACTCTGTAAATAAGACTTTAGCTGCGCTTAGCGAGAGAATGAAAATCTACGCTGGTAAACTTTAAGAAAAGAGTGCTGAGCTTAAAACTAATTAAAAATACAGGAGTCTTTAAAAATGGGGCTTACAAAAAAAGTTTTTAAATTCGGGCTGTTTGGTACATTATTAATTATTGTTGTCGTTGTTCTTTTGGGCTGGATGATAGGTGAAAATGCTGTTAAGGTTGGCGCTGAGAGTGCTGCCACAAAAACTCTTGGTGTTGGTGTTGATATTGGTGATATTGATATCAATATCTTCAAGGGTCAGCTCGGCATACAAGAATTGGAAATTCGCAACCCTGACGGGTATGAGCTTAAAAATTTGCTCGAACTTGATAAAGGTAAAATCAAATTAGTACTAAAGTCTTTAATGTCTGATACTGTCAAGGTTGAAGAATTTAAGCTTGATGGTATTAATCTGGTTTTAGAGCAGAAAGGTCTGACTAATAATCTTCAGGATATTCTCAATAACATGAAAAAACCTGATGCTAAGCCTGCCCCTGTCGAGCAAGACCAAAAAAAGGGTAAGAGCCTCGAGATAACCGAGCTTGAGATAACCAATGTCAAAGTTATAGTTAAGCTCATTCCTATCGCCGGTCAGAGCCAAACGGTTGACCTTGAGCTTAGTCCTATCAAAATGCAGAACCTCGGCACTGATAAGAAGATGGATACCGGTGTGCTTGCCGGTAAGATACTCGTAGCTATTACTGAAGGTATCGCCAAAGAAGGCGCTGGAATTTTGCCTGCTGATATGGTCGGCGGTTTTTCTGATGCATTGAAAGCTGGCTCAGCTGTTGTCGAGAAAGGTAAAAAGCTCATAGAATCCGGCAAGGAGACAGGTAAGGAAATTGCCGAAGGACTCAAAGGAATTTTCAAGAAGAACCAGGAATAGCTTAGAGATTTATGAAGATTCTTGCATTGGAGCCTTACTATGGCGGAAGTCATAAAGCGTTTCTCGATGGTTGGATAAAAAAGAGTAAACACAGCTGGAAGGTTCTTTGTCTTGAGCCTTACAAGTGGAAATGGCGGATGAGGCATGCGGCTGTTACTTTTGCGCAGCAGGTTAAGAATCTTTCAGCCGATGATTTTGATGTTGTTTTTTGCAGTGATATGTTAAACCTCGCCGAGTTCACAGGGCTGTTGCCTTTGCCATGGCAGCAGTTGCCAAAGGTTGTTTATTTTCATGAGAATCAGCTGACTTACCCGGTAAGGTTTGAAAGCGAAAGGGATTATCAGTTTGTTTTTACAAATCTAACAACAGCTTTGGCTGCTGATAGTGTGTGGTTTAATTCAGCTTTTCATAGGGATGAATTTCTATATGAACTGACAAAGTTTTTAAAACGTATGCCGGACTACCAACCGGTAGAGGTAGTAGAGGAAATCAGGAATAAATCAACAGTGTGTTGGCCTGGTGTCGAATCTGAATTTGCTGCCAAGAAAAAATCTGATTCAACGCTTAAAATTTTGTGGGTCGGAAGATGGGAGCATGACAAAAGGCCGGAAGATTTTTTCAAGGCTTTAAAGAGACTGAAAAAAAAGACAGATAATTTTAAGATCAATGTTATTGGTGAGCAGTTTCGAGATGGTCCCGAAGTTTTTGGTTGGGCACAAAAGTATTTTGCTGAGCACATCGAAAGGTGGGGATATCAGCAAAGCAAAGAACAATATTTACAAACTTTAGCAGAGTCTGATGTTGTAGTCTCGACCGCAGGCCATGAGTTTTTTGGTATTGCGATAGTAGAAGCGATATTAGCCGGCGCTTGGCCTGTTTTGCCTGAAAGATTAGCTTATCCGGAAGTTATGGGTCTGACGGTCAAAAAAGAGGCTGCGGAGTTTTTCTATGACGGCTCTGTTAAATCTTTGGCTGAGAAGCTGATTGAGCTTGTGCATAAAAAAGACAAAGGAAATTTGTGGGCCTCAGATAATAAAAAAGCGATCAGACTTGTTGAAAAATTTAAGTGGCAAAACCGCGCCAAATTGCTTGATGATGAGATTGACAAGTTGATGCGGAGCAAGGAATAAGGTTTTTTCTTGCTAAGCCTGGTTTTTAGTGTTAGTATAAAATCAGCCCCCGGGCGGTAAGTTGTTCAGCCTCAAATTTTCTTGTCTTATGTTTGTTGGTAATTGAAATAATTTTCCTGTTTTTTTCCTTTTGAGGAGCTATGTATGCCGGAAGTAGTAAGTGGTATTGTTAAAAGAACGCAAAAAGGCGGATTTGTTTTATGTGACCCTGCTAAGGTTTTTGGTCTGGGGCCGGGGATGGTAATTGTGCCAACCAAAGTTGCTCGCGGTTGGTCATTAGCCCAGGGTGCGACAGTTGTCGGCAAAGCTGAAAAAGGTGATCGTGGTGGGAGGATTGTTAAAGAGATCGAATCTGTTTGCGGCCTTAGTTGTGACGAATTTAAAAAACGCAAGTCATACAAATATCTAACCGCGATTACACCTGACGAAAGATTTCGGCTTTCTGATAGTGGGCAGGAGAGTATGCGGATTGTTGACCTGATCGCTCCTATCGGCAAAGGGACTCGCGGATTGATAATCGCACCTGTAAAAACCGGTAAGACAGTTATGCTGGAGCATATCGCCAATGCTATTGCTGAAGTTGAGCCTCAGACAAGGGTTATCGTTTTGCTGATAGACGAAAGACCGGAAGAGGTGACTATGTTCAGAAGGTCGGTTAAAGCGGAGGTTTTTGCCAGCACTATTGACCAAAGCACTGACCAGCAAATCGAATTAGCACAGCTGGTTCTTGATAATGTTCGCATCGACCTGGAATGCGGAAAGGATGTCGTTGTCTTAGTTGACAGCCTGACAAGAATGGGAAGAGCATTCAACCGCAAGGGTAGCGGAAAAGGCAGGACTATGTCAGGCGGTATTGAAGTTGGTGTACTGGAGATACCGCGGAGGTTTTTCGGATTGGCAAGAAACATTGAAGGAGGAGGCTCGGTTACGATAATCGCTACTTGTTTGAGCTATACCGGTTCGAGGATGGATCAGCTTATTTTCGAGGAATTTAAGGGCACCGGTAACAGCGAAATCATCCTGGACAGGCAATTAGCTCAGTCGAGGATATTTCCAGCTATTGATGTCGCAGCAAGCGGTACAAGAAAGGAAGAATATCTCTATACCAACGAGGAAATTGGGAAATTGAATATGCTGCGCAAGGTATTATCGGGCTATCACAGTAAAGAGCAGATCGGAGCTCTTAAAAAACTTCTGGACAGATTCAAAAGTAATCAGGATTTTTTGGAAAGTTTTTCAGCTGGGGTTTGAATTGGTCGATATTATTTGTTACACTCTTTAAAAGTGGAATCGTTTTTTGTGCAATTTGAAGAGGTTTTTGAAAATTTTTCTTAGGTCAGATGAAATGGGAGAATTTTTATGTTTAAAGCAAAAGAAATCATGAGGACTAACGTTTTAAGTGTTACCAAAGATTCACCAATACAAAAAGCAGTTGATATGCTTGTCGAAAACGGCATCACCGGTTTGCCGGTAGTAGATATTGAGACAAAGCTTGTCGGGATAATCTCTGAGAAAGATGTGCTTAAGCTTCTGTATAATCTTGATACAAACGAAGGCTATGTTGAGGATTATATGACTCGCTGTGTCGTTAGTTTCGATGTTGAAAACGATTTGCTTGAGATATGTGAATCTCTCATAGAAAATGGATTCAGGCGGGTACCCATATTATCAGACGGTAAATTAGTTGGTATTATCAGCAGACGGGATATTATCTCCCATATTCAGAAACACAGGTGTAAAGAAAAAACAGTAGTATAAAATGAGTAAAAATAAGGGACCAGCATTATATATTCACATCCCATTTTGTCTGAGCAAGTGTCGTTATTGTGGTTTTTATTCTGAGCCTTTACGAAATCAAAACGTAAATACATTCATTTCCACATTGCTTAAAGATTTGTCCAGCTACGATCTTCATAGCCCTTTTAACACAATTTATATCGGCGGTGGTTCGCCGAGTGTTTTGCCTCGTGAAAACCTATTTTTCCTTATTGAGCAAATCGTTACACGCTGGGCTGTTAAAACCGAATTTACAGTGGAAGTCAACCCAACCCAGGTCGATGAAAATTTCTTAAAAACTCTTTTTGGTTTGGGGGTTAATCGTCTTTCGATCGGAGCCCAGTCATTCGATCAGGCACAACTAAAGTTTCTCGGCAGAAACTATGACAGACAAGATATAGTCACCGCTGTAAAGCTTGCTCGACAGGCAGGGTTTGAAAATATTAGTCTTGACCTTATCTTTGCGATTCCAGGCTCTGATCTTCGAAGTTGGCAGGCCGATTTACAATCAGCCATTGATCTTGGCGTCGAACATATCAGTGCTTATAGCTTAACTTATGAGGAAAACACCCCTTTAAAAAAAGACCTTGATACCGGTGTTGTGACATCCGTGGATGAGCAGACTGATCGCACGATGTATGAGTTGGCTATAGATATGCTCGCGCAGGCACAGATCGATCAATATGAAATATCCAATTTTGCACGCAATGGTTTCCAATGCAGGCACAATTTGACTTACTGGGCAAATCAGCCTTATATCGGTATAGGTCCCGCTGCCGGAGGCTACTGGCAGGGCAGCAGAACTCTCAATGTTGCCAATGCTAAAGACTATATCGAGAGAATTAATAATGGGCAAAGTGTTTTCGCTCAGCAGGAATCTGTCACTGGAGTTGACCTGGCATGTGAGACAGCAGTTTTGAATCTGCGCAGAATAACAGGAATCAACTTTCTCGAATTCAAAGAAAACACAGGCTATGATACGATGAATCTTTTCGCCCAGGCCATAGAAAAGAACCGCCAATCAGAACTTTTGCAAGTCGAACAAGGCTCCATATTTCTGACCCGTAAAGCTTTGCCGATTGCCGACTCTGTCTTATGTGATTTTGCCTCGATTTAATACGTGCCATTCTTTCATTTCTTGACACCAACGGTTTATATGGTAATGTTTTAGCTGATTTCTAAAAGGATTTTCAATTGCAAAAAATAAAACAAAAAAACAAGATCGTTGTTTGGCTTCAGGCTATCAGGGTGTTTTCTTTGACCGCCTCGGTGGTGCCTGTATTAATTGGCGCAGCCATTGCTTTCGCCGGCAAAGAAGCTGTTTCCTGGGAACTGTTTCCATTAGTATTATTTTGTTCGGTGATGTTTCAGATCGGTACGAATATGGTCAACGATTATTACGATTTTAAGAAGGGCATCGATACTGCGGAATCTTATGGCTCAAGCAGGTGTCTGGTTGATGGTTTGCTTAATCCCGGGCAAATGCTGATAGCGGGCTTGGTTGCATTTGCTTTGGGGATTCTTGGCGGGTTCGTGCTGATTTATTTCCGAGGTTACCCTATTTTATTACTTGGTGTTATAGGCTTTGTTGGTGGGCTTTGTTATACCGCAATGCCGATATCCTACAAGTATTTTGCTTTAGGAGATGCCGCGGTATTTATTTTGATGGGGCCTTTAATGGTGATCGGCAGTTACTTTTGTCTTACAGGGAAATATGATAATTCAGTTTTATTCATTTCGATCCCTGTAGGCTTTCTGGTTGCCGCTATTTTGCAGGCTAATAATACTCGCGACATAAACCATGACCGTCAGGCAGGAGTAAAGACCATTGCGTCATTGCTTGGTTTGAACAAAGCGAAATTCAGCTATATTTCTCTTTTAGTTGGTGCTTATCTGGTGCTAACGGCAACGGTATTGCTGGGTGTTTTGAATTGGTGGGCATTGATCGTGTTTGCCTCTTTGCCTTTGGCAGCTAAAAATATTAAAACGATTTACAGCTGCAGCGACAGCCGAATTGAAAGTATTGCGACTTTAGATGTGATGACCGCTAAGCTACATCTTGCTTTCGGAGTGCTTCTGATGGCTGGGATATTGCTGGGGAAGTTTTTCTGATAAAGCAGGTTTT
>CAYZEH010000078.1:0-2110 GCA_964477135.1 uncultured Pirellulales bacterium
TCAATATCACCAGAATCACAGATATAGCCGTCAAAACCTTGCTGAATCAAAGCAGCAGCTTCGCAGTCACTGAGATTATTAGCGATAGCAATAACCCTTATCGTCTGCAAATCCTCATCATCGCGAACTCTCCGGCATATCTCAACTGCTGAGATGTCTTTAGAAAATAAGCTTACAAGAAGAACATGGGGCGAAAATTTATGTGCTGCTATGCCGGTTTCAAAATTGCCCGATACGGTTTGAACATCATAGTCAGCTTTTTCCATTAGACCCTTAGCTAAAGTTTCACAAAGCTGTGAATTACTGTCAGCAATAAGAACTCGTATTTTATCAACCGGAAACATTGTAACCGGCATATTGTGTAACTTCATAAAACGAACGAGTTCACTAACTGGTATTCTACGGTCTTTGCTGCCGGGTATGCGATAACCTTTCAGCTGACCACTATCGAACCATTTTGAAACGGTTCTTGGAGCTACGCTGCATATCCGTGCCACATCGCCGGTTGTTAATACATTTTTACCTTTTGCCATTTTTATATCCTTGAATTCAATCTAACTTAATCCAGCAGACTGTTCGGCATAAAACCGGCTGTATTTAACATTTAAAACATAAATTACTGCCGCTTAAGCTATAAACAGCAAAGTTTTTAACAGCAGGTCCTATAACTCCCACTACGTCGAATCCCACTGAATCATTGCTTTTCTGTTAAAATCTGTTAAACATATACGGAATGAAATTGGTTTAAACAGTACGATAATATTTAATGAGGTTTACTCATGGCAAAACATGATATCTTCAGTGAAATAATAGTATCACAGCAACAAATCGTCTCTTCTGTAAAAGATATAGCCTTGAAGATAAAAAAAACTTATGCAGACAGCGAAAAAGTATTAGCAGTTGTTATGCTGATGGGTGCCAAATGGTTTGCTGATGATCTTTTCCGTCAGATCGATGACGATGAAAAATTCCAGGTTTGCTACATTCGTGCCAATAGCTATCAAGGCGGCACGGAATCCACAGGCCGGGTAACTGTCAGCCCGGATATAAAAGAGAACCTGACAGGAAAAGAAATACTTATTATCGATGACATTTATGACAGCGGTCTGACATTAAAAACGGTTACTGAATTATTTAAAGAAAAAGGCGCCGCTGATGTAAAAACCTGTGTGTTTCTTGAAAAACAAATCGAACATAAAGAACAAATCAATGTTGATTTTGTCGGGCTAAATGTTCCCGATGAATTTATCGTCGGATATGGCCTTGATTATAAACAGATGTATCGGGAACTACCTTTCATCGCGAGCATTAAAGAAGATATTATTCATTCAGGAGAACTGCCATGCTTAGAAGATGTTATCTGACCGCAGCACTGCTAATTTTAATCCTATCAATAAGTGCATCTGCCAGATATGAAGGTTACTATGGCAATGTCTCAAAACAATTGCAGAACTCTATGATATGGATCCAACCATTAGATGAGATAACGCAGGGATTTGCTTTTAGAAAAGTCTTTGATATTACCCACGAAAAACTTAATTTTGCGAATCTGCATATCTTTGCCGACAGCCGATATGTACTATGGATCAATGGCCAATATGTGGACCGTGGACCTTGCAGATTTGACCCGCAAAGACCTGAATACGACACATTGGATGTCAGCAAGTTCCTAAAGAGAGGAAAAAACACAATAGCAATACTTGTTCAAACTAACGTCCAAAACACCATGAAGATGATGCAGCACCACCCTGGTTTAGGAGTAAAGCTTGAGGTATCAATTGACTTCTGCAACCACTTATGGGTCACCGCTACTAATTCAAGTTGGAAATACAGCACTTCTAACAGATTTGCTAAGGTAAATTCATGGTGGAGCGGCATCATGGACAAAATAGATGCTTCAAATGAGCAGGACGACTGGATAAACCCTAAATTTGACGACTCGAACTGGAAGCATGCGGTAAAGATCGATGGTGATATGTGGGGAAAGTTCTATCCGAGAACCTTGCCTTTGCTTTTAGAAAAGTCTTTGATATTACCCACGAAAAACTTAATTTCGCGAATCTGCATATCTTTGCCGACAGCCGATATGTACTATGGATCAATGGCCAAT